>JBIKUE010000204.1:0-5964 GCA_044347755.1 Saprospiraceae bacterium | reverse complement strand
GAGTACATGAGTGAAGAGTACATGAGTGAAGAGGGGCTGCCGCCACGATAGTAGGCCAAGCCGAACGACCTACTTCTTCAATCATGTATTCATGTACTCTTCACTCATGTACTCTCTCCGGTTTTCCCTACCTTCGCAGTAACAAAACCGTTAATCACTTGTCTTCCCCCTTCCCTCCTATCCGAATCACCTGGTTCGCAGTGCCCTTGCTTGCATTGCTCATTTGGCTTGGCTCCCGCAATCGTCCTGATCCGTTGTGGGGCGAAGCCGGCAACTTGTTAAAACAGCCGGCTATTCTGGCCGCAGAGGTGCCTGATTCTCTTCAAGAACTTTTTTGTCGCATTCACCACCGCGACTTTGAATCGGGAGACAGCACGGCATATCATCTGGTGATGCATCCCGGGCCAACTAACCTGGAATGGGAAACTTTTAAAAAATTGGTGTTTGCAGCCATATATACACCTCAAAAAAGAATTGTCATTTCAGGTGTTACCGGTGTGGGATCCACTAAGCAAGGAAAACGTGCGGCCAATTTGATAGCCGGAGATCCAAACCGTGTGATGCATATAGACTGTGCACCCTGGTTTGATGTAGAATATCACAAAAAATATATCGGGCAGATGGGTGATAACGGAAAGTTTCATCCTGGGGATATGTTGAAATTCTGGGATCAATGCCGCCAGCATCCTGAACAGAATTTTGTGGTAGTGTTTGATAATTTTGATAAAATCAATCCGGAAACCTTCTTTGGGCCGGCACTTTGGGAGGCATTAAGTGCCAAAAAGCCTGTTGCAGAGGTTGGTGGCAAAAACGTGGATCTGCCCGAAAACTGTTATCTGATTTCTATTACCCATTTCGGCCCGGGAGCTGTGGTAGAGTTCAACGGGGAGCATTTTAAGCGCCTTGGCGACCGGTTTTTAGTGGATATAAGCCCCCGCGATTTGGTTGCATGGTTGCACATGCAGGAACGTGGTGCAGAAAAGGATACTGCCCGACTTGCCGCACTTCGGGATACCGCACAGATACACCGCTTTCTGTTTTGTTTTCTGAAAGTCAACCAGATACTGGAAAAGAAATACAGCACCGGTCACTCAATGGGGCAGGGTTCCAATATTCGGCCGCTATATATGGATGGCGAAAGGCCAAAGCTTAAAATGGCGGTGATGAATCACCTTAACGCATTAAAGCCCACCCAGCCTTTGCGCGAGCGTGATTTCAATGCGATGGAATATACCATCCGAAACCATGGGCTCGAAGCAGGTTCCAGCTTCTTTGCCCGATTGGTTGAAATGCTCCACGAAACCGGATACTTTGTTGAAATAACCATGGTAGCCATCACCGCCCTGCTCACCGCCCTGTTGAGCTATTATGTGTTCCGCCGCCGTGAACAATTGATTCGAAGATTTGGAGAACGGGCCAAACTGGTATATCATAGCTTTGAAAATCAGCAAATCAGCGCTGAAACCGCCTCCCGTCGATTAGAGGAAATCAAACGTGAGGTGGATGGTCTGGTAATCCGCCGCAGATTGGGATATACGGAGGGGTTGTATTTTCTGGCCTTTGTGGAAGATATGGTAAAACGCATTGAATATGCCCGGAGTGTGAGCGAAAACTTCATGGAATTGTTCAGCGCATTTATGGAAGATGATATCCTTACTGAGAATGAATATTTGAAACTGAAACAATTCCTGCATACCATCCGGCATAAGATCCCACCAGATTTATATGAACAATTTAGCCGGAAAGTAGAATCCACCTATACTATGGGTAGATCTTAGCAGTTGTGAAAGGAATAGGTTCCGGGTGCAACTTTTATCGATATTCACCTGTTTTAGCAAAGGTGTAGTCCTGTTCGTAACATAGGCCTTCTGCCGGCGGTCGTAAATCGAAATTCCTTAGCCATGTATAAAGTTAAATTCGGTGGGAAAAAAGGTAAAACTATTGAGCTGGTAGAAAGCCCGGATCTACTGGCCATTCGAACGAAAAAGAAACAAAAATTGGAAGATCTGGAGATGACTTCCCGCAGCATGGAACTCATGGCCGGAAATACCGAGGTAGCATCTTTCCCGGAAGCTGGCGTTACCGTTCGAAAAATGGCAGTGGCAGAAAACGAGCTCGGCCTGGAGTCGGCCGTGAGTGCTACCGCCCATCGCGACCAGGCGCGCGCGTCACTGAAGCAGGAATCTGAAATCCGGTTTGCAGGCAGAGTGCTTCAGGATGCTGAAAGTGGCGAAGTAATGCTTTATACCGAAAACTTTTTTGTGAAGTTTCGTAACGCTGTTTCGGAAAAAGAGTGCCTGTCCATCCTGGCAAAATTCCAGCTAAAGGTTAAAAACAAACTGGCTTTTGCCGAGAATGCCTATTTTGTAGAAGCAAAAGAAGGCACGGGCTTGAAGGTGTTTTCTATCGCCGAAAGCTTATTGAAGGAAAAAAAGGTAGAATTTTGCCACCCGGAACTGGTGCAGGAACGCCGCTTTAAGAGCCCTGCGCATGCCCTGCAGTGGCATCTGGGTATCACCCGGATCAATGGCCAGGAGGTAAACAACCATGTTAATATCCACACGGCATGGGCTCTTTCCCGTGGTATGGGAACAACAGTGGCAATCATTGACGACGGGGTAGATATTAATCACCCTGAATTTTCAGGGCGTATTGTTCATCCTTACGACGCAACAGATGGCAGCGAAGATCCACGGCCTAAAATGGAAGATGATTCGCATGGAACACCTTGCGCGGGTATGGCCTGCGCGGCAGGACTCAAAGATGGCGCCAGCGGCACAGCACCGGAATCCAATCTGATGCCAATCCGGTTGCGCAGCGGCCTGGGAAGTATGGCGGAAGCCAATGCCTTTGTTTGGGCTGCTGATCATGGCGCAGATGTAATATCTTGTTCCTGGGGCCCCTCGGATGGTGATTGGTATGAGCCGGAAGATCCATTGCATTTTCGCATGGTAGCGCTTCCGGATAGTACCAGACTTGCTATGGATTATGCCCTCAAAAATGGCCGCAACGGGAAAGGATGTGTCATTTTATTTGCGGCCGGAAATGGCAGAGAGCAGATTGAAAATGACGGTTATTGCAGCTATAAAGGGGTGATTGCTATTGCGGCCTGTAACGATACCGGCAAACGCAGCGTGTATTCTGATTATGGTGCGTCTGTTTGGGCCTGTTTCCCGAGTAATGACTTTGAATGGACTGACTTGAACAATCCGGCGCCCATTAGCGAAGGTTTGCGTACGACAGATCGGCTCAGCAAGCCGGGTTATTCAGAAGGGGATTACACCAATGCTTTTGGCGGCACTTCCGGCGCCTGCCCGGGTGCAGCAGGAGTTGTAGCACTAATCCTGTCGATTAACCCGACATTGAGCCAAAAGCAGGTCAAACAACTACTTCGGAACGCTTGTGAAAAAATTGACTTTGAAGGAGGTGAATATAATGAAAAAGGCCACAGTCCTTACTATGGCTACGGACGCATTGATGCGGGCAAAGCAGCGGCCAAAGCTCACCGTTCTTTGAATCGTACCTCTGCTGCAAGAAAGAGAAAGCCTTAAGCACTTGAAATGTGCATTACAGAGGAACATTGATACAACTATTTCCTGGCCTCAGTAATGCGTTCGTAGGCTTCATTTATTTGCTGAAACTTTTCTTTGCCATGCCGTTGCGCCTCCAGGGTTAGGCCTTTGGCAGCCAATTTGTCCGGGTGCCATTGAAGGGCAAGCGCACGGTATTTTTTCTTGATATCTTCCAAACTATCTGCGGGGGAGGCTCCAAGGATGGCATAATGCGGATCCAATGGATCCCACCGATTGTTCTGTTGAAACGCCTGACCGCCTTTTTGATGATAATATCGGGCTTTCACACGTTCATATTGAAGTTTTCCAATCTGGAAAATCCCGGCTGCCCGCAACAACATACCCTCTTCTTTGGGATGCAAGGATCCGTCGGCTGCTGCTGTGGCAAACAGGAGGTCAAGCATATTCAACACATGATGCCGGTCGCGGCCAAAACCTTCGTAAAAAGCACGGGCGTATTGATCAAAAGTATCAGTGGATTCTTTGGCATTTTTCCAGATCCTGATGGCTTGGTCCCGCCCGCGTTCGTTCATTCGGAACTGGTGGCGCATCAGGTTTTCCATGTGTTTTACTTCATGGGCATTGATAGGGCCATCTGATTTGGCCATTTTGGCACAAAGCCGGAAAACATGGAATACAAATTCCCCCTGCCTTCGCTGGTAAGCCTTGAACTCACTGTCTGATTGTTCCTTTTCTTTGGGTTGATCAAAGAAATAGTGTCCCAGCCATGATCCTACGAAAAAGCCAATCAGCCCACCCAGGGGTATCCCCAGCAGATCAAAAAGGAAAATCCCCAAAATGCCACAAATGACTTTGCCTTTGATTTCCACGCTCAAAAATATGCAATGGTATAAACGCCAATCGGCGCGTAAAGTTACAATTCATGCATTCATTCATACGCTTTCTCTACATCCACAAAGTCAAACCGTTCCACATCAAACAATCCTAAATCGGTCATTTTCAACTTTGGGATAACCGGCAGGGCCAGAAAAGAGAGGGTCATAAACGGCGCGCGCAATACGCACCCAAGTTCGGTCTTTACCCAGTGATCAAGTTCGGAGTATTCCTTTGCCAACTGCCATCCGTCAGCCTGGCTCATCAAACCCGCTATGGGAAGCCCCAGTACACGGGTGTCGCCATCTCCATTAGTAGCTGCAATACCACCTTTTGAGGCAATGACGGCATTCACTACCTCCGCCAGGGCTTCGTCAGAGGTGCCCACCGCTACTATATTGTGTGAATCATGTGCCACGCTGCTGGCAAGAGCACCTTTTTTCAATCCAAAGCCCTTTACCATGCCCAATGCAGGCTTGGCATGAGCGGTGTACCGATTCACCACAGCAATATATAGCAGATCCTGATCCACATCTGGCATATACTGCCCATCGCGCATTTGGCTTACGGAACCTGCTGTTTCTCCAGTTACAATCTCTCCGTCAAATACCTGAATGACTCTCAGACTGGGGCAGTAATACTGATGGAACAGTTGAAAGTCCGAAACCTGTTTAGGTGCCGCGAGGAATTGATTCGGAGCAGAAACGGCTTGCCTGTTCAGTAACGTATGTCCCTTTTCCGCCACTTTTATGCCGTTGATCCAGGTGTCCATTACCTCGAAATGTTCCAGATCCGAGATTCTGATAAAGTCAGCCGGATCGCCTGGCCTCAACTGTCCTACCGGCAAACGATAATGCTCAACGGGATGTACACAGGCCGCTCTTAAAGTGTCAAAAAGGTTGCAGCCCTTGGCTACGGCACGTGCTACCAGCTGGTTGATGTGACCTTGAACGAGGTCGTCCGGGTGTTTGTCATCTGAACAAAACATAACACGGTCCGGAAAATCCTGAATAAGCGGCCAAAGTGCCTCGAAATTCCGGGCTGCACTGCCTTCACGAATCAGGATTTTTACACCTAATTGCGCTTTTTCCCGACCTTCTTCCAGGGTAAAACACTCATGATCCGTACTGATGCCGGAAGCAAAATACCGGCGTGCATCATCGCCCCGTAGACCCGGTGCATGGCCATCGATAGGTTTACCGAGTTTTTGGGCAGCTGCTATTTTGGCCATCACTTCCGGATCCGCATGTAACACACCGGGGAAGTTCATCATCTCAGAAAGATAGCCAATAGCAGCGTGTAGTAAAAGAGCCTCCACTTCTACGGAATTCATCACTGCACCAGCGGTTTCAAACGATGTAGCAGGTACGCAGGAAGGCGCCCCGAAGCAAAATTTCATTGGAGAACGAGTGGCATCCTCCAACATAAACTGTACACCCCCGACACCCAGCACATTGGCAATTTCATGTGGATCAGATACCGTTGCAACGGTGCCATGTACCACCGCCATACGCGCAAATTCAGTTGGCGGAAGCATGCTGCTCTCTACGTGCACATG
>JBIKUE010000227.1:0-3913 GCA_044347755.1 Saprospiraceae bacterium | reverse complement strand
GAACCACTTGGCCCCATGATGCTTACAAATTCACCTTCAGCAATATGGGCATTGACATACCGGAGTACATAGGTTTTAACCGCACCAGTAGGATAGTATCGTTCAATGTTCTTTAGTTCAATCATAGTAAAGACTTGCAGCTCAGAAATGGATGAATTACGATCTGGGTTGGAAAAAGTACTTCCAAAGCAGGGTTGTCAACAGAATCAGGATTTTTGTGATCATAGCTTAATTATTCAGTTGTTGTTTCCAGTTTTTAACAAGATTGGTCTTGTTACAGACCCACTCACTCACTCCAGCCAACCAGGCCATCAGGAGGTTTGGATAATAACAGCTGCTCTTCAGGTAGTTATGTGATACTGACAGCCAGGTGGCTAGAGAGTGAGTGTGGGTTTATGTTGGGGGATTGCAGAGGTATTTTTGTCTTTTTACTTTTTATATCATTTTGTAAATCAACAAATTTGTCAAATTTTCATCCTTCGTCTTACACATGAAAATTCTCGGTTACTACACGTCCGTCGAACAGGTTGATAACGCGGTGTGCAAAGCCAGCATCGTGTGGTGAGTGGGTCACCATGACGATAGTGGTGCCACCCTGATTGAGCTGGGTAAGCAGGTTCATCACTTCCAGGCCATTGGTGGAGTCAAGGTTACCCGTGGGCTCATCGGCGAGGATCACTTTGGGTTCTGCCACTACGGCGCGGGCAATAGCTACACGTTGTTGCTGACCACCGGATAGCTGTTGGGGGAAGTGGTTGCGGCGGTGCATGATGTTCATGCGTTCCAGTTGTGCTTCCACTTTCTTTTTACGCTCTGCAGCGGGCGTGTTCAGATATAATAACGGCAGTTCCACGTTTTCGTACACGCTCAATTCATCAATGAGGTTGAACGACTGGAACACGAACCCGATATTGCCTTTGCGGAGGTTAGCACGGCTGCGCTCGCTCATTTTGGCCACTTCAGTACCAAAAAAGTAGTATTCACCTTCGGAAGGGTTATCCAGCAACCCTAATATATTGAGCAAGGTAGATTTGCCGCATCCCGAGGGGCCCATCATAGCCACAAATTCGCCTGGTTGAATTTCTATACTTACACCGTTGAGTGCTGTGGTTTCAACCTCGTCGGTAGTAAAAAGCTTATGCAGATTAACTGTCTTTATCATGGAAAGGATTTTTGATGTGGGAAATATGCGAATGATGCGTTATTGAAGGTTCAGCACATCTTTGTCGCCAAAATTCTCATAGCTGGAGGTGATCACTTGTTCGCCTGGTTCGAGTCCACTCAGGATCTCATAGAATTGCGGGTTTTTGCGGCCGAGTGAGATGTTACGTTTGGTTGCCTTGGCGCCATCGGAACTTAGCACATAAACCCAGTTGCCGCCGGTATCGCTAAAGAAACCTCCGGTTGCCAACAGCGTGGCATCAGATGGTTTGCCGAGTTGCAATCGCACGGGCACAGATTGACCACGACGAATACCATCCGGGATTTTTTCAAAGATCATATCCACATCGAAACGGCCATTTCGTACTTCCGGGAATACTTTGGATACTACCAGTTTCACATTAACTCCATTAAACTCAAAGGATCCTTCCAGGCCGGGGAATATCCGGGAAATATAATGCTCATCCACTTCCACCCGCATTTTGAATCCGTTCAGATCGTCGATCTGACCAATGTTTTGTCCGGCAGTAATGCTGGATCCAATTTCCACATCTACCCGGGAAAGAAGGCCGGAAACCGGTGCGCGAACGCTCAGATTGGCCAGGTTTTCTTTCATCATGTTCAGATTGAGCTTGGTGCGGTCAAGGGTGCCTTCCAATTGCTTGATTTGAGTGAGACTGTTTTCTTCCTGAAATTTCTGGTTTTCAATTTCAATCTCCCTTTGTTGCGTTAAACGCTCGAAGGTGTTCTTGCTGCGTTCCCATTCTTGTTGAGCAATGACCTTATCACCATACAGTTTGTTATTCCGATCGAAATCAGCCTTTGCCTGCTGAATTTGAAAATCCAGTTCCGACAGCGTTTTGCGCAAAGTAAACTTGTCTTGCCGCAACCGAAGGCGTGTATTCTCCAGATTATTGATCAATTCGTACATCTCGGTTTCACGGTTCACAAAGTCAAGCATCAGACGCTGGTTTTCCAGTTTCAGGATCAAATCACCCTGCTTTACCGTTGCGCCGCCGTCAATGAGTTTTTGTGCCACATACCCCCCCTCGATGGCGTCGAGCTGATATGTTTTAAGCGGCTGTACTACACCTGTTACCACGATAAACTCATCAAATACACCACGTGACACCTGTGAAACAGTAATCTTTTCCCGGTTGACATTAAGGGTACTTTGCCCGCCGTTCAGTAGTGTATTAACAGCGAACACCAGAAAGGCGATGATGCCGATTCCCAATGCAATACGCTGAGGGGTAAAGGTCTTTTTCTTAATGGGACGATCCATACTTACGATTTACGAATTGATGTTGGAACGTATAGTGAGAATCCTGTGCCAAATATCTAAACCATTGATTTTGAATATATTGAACAAAAATATTGCGCAGCATTTTCGTTCGCGGGCGTACGCAGGTGTTCGAAATCGGACAGATGACCTGGAAGGATTGAACCTCGTAGGTTTACAAAATCTACGAGGTTCAATCCTTCCAGGTCAACATCAAATATATTGCAACCACCATTTCTCCCGGTGCCGGGACTTATATTGATCATACCATCTACACAATGGGAACAGGGAAATGACTACAACCAGCCAGATGAGATAAACTATTTCCAGCGGATAGCCTTCGCCGGGAATAATGCCTAAAAAAGGAAGCTGGGTGACCGACTGCATGGCTTTTTCCAGACTGTTTCCTTTAACAAAATAAAGGATAATCGCCAGCAGGTGAATCAGATATATATGAATGAGGTAGTAAAAAAACGCCGTTCGGCCGTAGATGGTCATCCAACCGGTAAAGCGGTTTTTAATACGGTCCATAAAGGCTAACAGCAGAAGGGCTAAACCCATGGTAATAGATAAATAAAGCAAAGAAGGTGGATATTTCGTAACGTTCATGAAGGATAAAAGGGAACGGAATAAATTGCGTTGTTCAGACCAGTGAGAGGGATCACCATACCAGTTGTTGCTGCGCAACAGTATGAAGAACACAATCAACCCAATTCCTGTCCCAACCAGTATTCTCCTGCGCTTGGCCGCCGAATACCGGCCGGAATACAAAATGCCAAATGCATACCCCAGACACATTAATCCCGTCCAGGCAGGGAACGGATATACAAGCAGGATGGTGCTGCCACCCGGCAAGGAATAAGGTTTAAAGACTCCTGAGTGCAGCAAATCCCACCAAAATCCAGCGCTAAATCCAGGTGCGGCCTCCGGTATATCGAGCAAATTGTGCCCCAGAACCAACACAAGTCCAATGCCCAGAATCGTTTTGTAAGATAGATTTGCCAACATCATAAGACCTAAAAATATCATACTGATCCCTATAGCCCAAATCACCATAAAAGGGAACAACAAAAATGGTGGAATAAAAGTCCAGCCAAACGCTACGATGGTCCATTCGGCAATGACAAACCACAAACCTCTTTTGAGCAGAAAAACGCCTAGTTCCCGGCTGGATTTTCGTTGATGTTGCAAGTATATAGAGGTGCTGGCCAGGAATATGAATACCGGTGCGCATAAATGCGTTATCCAACGCGTGAAATATTGACCGGGTGTGGTAGTAGCAGCATCTAATGGATCGGCAATAAATGCGTTCACGTGGAAATAATCCCGAACATGATCCAGGGCCATAACCACCATGGCCAATCCACGAAGTACATCAATGGATTCAATTCTGCTTTTTTCAGTAGTAGCCATAGGGTAATGGTTTGAATATTCAGGTGGAATGGAAACTCAAATGTAGGCGCGTTGCGC
>JBIKUE010000121.1:0-13434 GCA_044347755.1 Saprospiraceae bacterium | reverse complement strand
CCGCTTTGCAGGTTGTTCACCCAGGTAAAGTTTCCTTTCCCGTCGCCGGCAAGGAATACGCCGTTGCCGGCGTCATAGCGGCCTGTACCAACCTCCATCCCGTATTTGTTACCGGCCATAAGCAGATCCAGATGCCCATCGCCGTTCAAATCCTCGGCTACGATGCCCTGAATGGCAGAAATTTGTACCTGGTAGGGCAAACTATGGCGAACCATTTTGCCGCCCTGGTTTTCCCACCAGCAGGTTTCCATATCATTGGCCACCAATTTCAGTGCATCTTTTAAGCCGCTGCCCCACATTTCTTCAATAGGTGTTTGAGAATAACTGATGGCATAGAGATATTTCTTCTTCAGGCTGGGTATTTGTTTTACCATGACCTCTTTTTGTACCAGCGGAAAGCTGTTTTTGCCTTCAAACATGGTAACGATAGGATCAAGGGTACCGTTGTTGTCAAAATCTTTGGCATAGCAACTGAACGGAGCATCCGGACTGGTGGTAAACCTGGTGTTGATGCCAAAATTTCCGGTTATCAGATCGGTATCGCCGTCCTGATCCACATCAGCCAGTTTGAGGCTGAACCAGAGGCCGTTACTTTTGCCAAGACCCAACTGCTCCGTGATATTGCTAAGTTTACCTCCATTCATTTTGAATACGGACACCGGCATCCATTCACCCACGGCAACCAGTTCGGCCTGCCCGTCTTTATCGAGGTCAGCCCAGGCAAGATCGGTTACCATTCCACAACGGGCAAAATCACCTCCTACTTCCTCGGTTACATCCGTCAACTTATTACCATCGTTGCGCAAGATGAGGCTACGGGGCGTAAGCGGCCATTTATCCGGCACCAGGCGTCCGCCAACAAAGAGATCCGCATCACCGTCTTTGTCGTAATCATGGGCTACTACCCGCAAGCCTATATCGCCCAATGCGGTTGGTACTGCGCCATTGGCTTTGGCAAAATTACCTTTGCCATCATTGAGGTAAAGCCGGTTTTGCCAAAGTTTGTCCCGCCCCTGAGCAGGTGCATCAAATCCGCCACTCACCACAAACAGATCCTGGTCCTTGTCGCCATCGAAGTCAAAAAACACGGCGCCATGATCTTCATAAGCTTTCTCCGCATCCCAGAGCGCCTGGTTGCTTGGTTTAAAACTGCCGTCAGGGTTCTGTACATATAAGGCGGCCGGAGCATTGAACGCATTGCCTACAAAAAAGTCTTCCAGCCCATCGCCGTTGACATCGGCGGCAGCGGTAAGCGGCCCAAGTTCGCTTTCCATCCAAACCATAAGCGGGTAATTCTCGAAGTCGTTGAATTTGCTCTCTTTGTGAACAAAATTCACTCCGGAACCGGCTGTATTTTCTGTTATCAGGTTTTGTGCCGGAGTAATCGGAACCAGAGAAGCCACATAGCCGGAAGCATTGGCATAATCCAGTTGCAGGCGTTGGTTCACCGGCACATTATTCATCACCTGCGTTTTACCATCGGGCCAGCGCACACTAAGTTTCGTGATTTGCGACTCCTGCCCCATACCGAAATGGATGAGGTGTTCCGAACAGGAGAAAATGCCCCGGTTAGGGCTGATTTCCTGGTACTGGATTTTGCCATTACCATATTCAATTAACACAGAGGCGCCTACTGCAAATGGATTTTGAGTGCTGCCTTTTAGTTTCGCCTGAATGAAATTACCTTTATTTTGCTCACGCGCCTGGTTTTTGAACACAAATGCCGGGTCTTCCAGATTGTTTACCACCAGGTCCAGATCGCCGTCCAAATCAAGATCTGTCCAGGCTGCTCCACAAGACCAGGTGGCCTTCATAGTTGCCCATTCGCCGCCTTTATCTTCAAATTTCCAGTCGCCTTTGTTCTGGAAAAGAAAGTCCCGGATCTTATAGGACGGTACAGAATTAAGGTATCCTTCCAGGGTTTTAAATTGCTCAATAATCTGCTGGGTTCCACCTTTGTCGTTCTTCATGATTTTCATGAATTCCGCATGGTCAATATGGTGGATTTCCCGGCGGTAGCCATTACTGACATAGATATCACGTAACCCGTCGTTATCAAAGTCGGCAATCAGGTTGCTCCACGACCAGTCGGTGCGGTATACACCGGCCTGACAGGCGATATCGCTGAAGGTTCCATTGCCGTTATTGCGTTGCAGTACGTTGTGTGTAACGGGTTCCAAAATGCCGTTTTGTACCAAAGACAGATACAAACTGTTGGTGTTGGAAATTTTGAGTGTTTTATGCCGGTAGTTGTTGGCCGGCATCATATCAACGGCATAGATATCGATCAGACCGTCGTTGTCAAAATCGGAGATATCCGTACCCATGGAGAACTGGGTGTTGTGCCGGATCCTTTTATCAAGTTCATCCGTAAAAACACCCTTACCATTGTTGATGTACATACGGTCGGGCTGCAGAAAGTCATTGGCCACATAAATGTCCGGAGCGCCATCACGGTTTAAATCGCCCATGGACACACTCAGGCCGAACCCACGATTCCAGATGCCGGATTGTTGGGATACATCCGTGAATTTACCGCCGTCGTTGCGATAAAAGCGGTCGGAATCCAGCGGATCCTTTGGCGCCAAATTGGCGATCATGGTGCCATCCGGAAGTTGTTTCGATTCAATTTTATTGGCAAAGACCATGTCTTTGGGGTAGTTGAGCAGATAGAGATCTAAATCTCCATCGCCATCGCCATCAAAGAAATTGGCGCCGGTAGAGGCGCTCTTATCGTCGAGTCCGTACTCTTTGGCTCGTTCCGTGAAGGTCAGATTACCATTATTGATGTAGAGTTTATTCCTGCGCTCTTCGTTTTCAAAATTACCTGCCCTGCAAACATACAGATCGAGGAATCCATCGGCATTAATATCGATGGCTGCAGCCGCCGTTTCAAACCCTTCTTCGGAAGCAAGACCGGCAGTTTGGGTAATATCCTTAAACTTGAGATTTCCCTGATTCTGGTATAACCGGTTTTGCCCGTTGGTACAGATAAAGTAGATGTCTGGCAGGTTATCGTTATTAAAATCGCCTATAGCCACGCCACCACCGTTATAGATATTGACATTCGTGGCAAAGTTATTGGCTTTGGTTTCCACGATCTGATTTTGGAAATCAATCCCGGTTTCTGCAGGCTCCAGTAGTTGAAGCAACGGCGTTTTTGCCGTCAGGGTTTCTTCTACACCGTGCATTTTACCCAGTTTATACACTTCTTCCTCCCCGGGCCAGAACTTCCAAACAGCCACCCCTGCTGCCACAACGGCAAGACCAATCCATAGCAACCGCTTAGGGAACGGCTTGCGCGGAGTAGATTCCTTTTGTGGACTTTGAACAACTTTTTTCGACTTCTTACTCATGTCGGAATATCAAATTTGAGGCACAAAAATAGTGTGTTGAACGTGTTTTCCCCCATAAACCCCATAAACCTTCCCATAAACCACATAAACTTAATAAACCTCCCACCTCACGCATACATCTCCTCAATCTCTTTACCGCATTTTTCCAGAATCACCCGGCGTTTCATTTTCAGGGTAGGGGTAAGTTCTGCTTCGGAGCCATCTGCTTTAACAGGCTCCCAGGGTTCGGCCAGGAGGGCAAATTTTTTCAATTGATCAACCTGATTGAAATGCGGGTTTACGCGCTCCAGCAGCATTTCAAAACGGTGAATGACCTTTGGGTTCCGGATCATTTCGGGCAGGTTGGTCCAGGCAATCTGATGTTTATTGCACCAGTCACGCAGACCTTGCTCAGAGGGTACAATAAGGGCCGAAACGAATTTTCGGTTTTCGCCAACTACCATGGCCTGTTCCACCAGTTGATGTTCTTTGAGCATGGATTCAATTGGGGTAGGCGCTACATATTTACCGCCGCTGGTTTTCAGCAATTCTTTTTTGCGGTCGGTAATTTTCAGGAATTTTCTGCCTCCCGGGCCATCTACAAACGTACCTACATCGCCCGTTGCCAGCCAGCGCTCGCCGTTAATTTCCCGGATCATTTCGGCGGTTTGTTCGGGCTTTTTGTAATACCCGATCATGGTCCCGGGTGTTTTTGCCAGAATTTCGCCTTCACCCGGGCGGAAATCCGGGCCATGTTCCAGACGAAGTTCCACACCGTCCATAGCGGGCCCAACGGTACCCAGCAAAGCCTCACCCGGACCAAAGCCGTTGATACTCAAGCCTGGTGCTACTTCACTAAGTCCGTAAACCTCACGCACGGGAATGCCTGCGGCATTGAAACTGCGCAGGATTTTGGTTGGGCAGGCGCTTGCTCCAGTAGTCATACCTCTCACACAACCGCCCAGGGCTTCGCGCCATTTGGAGAAGATGAGTTTGTCGGCAATTTTCCATTGAAAGGCTTTCCAGCCAGTGTATTTTTTGTCGAATTCCCAGTCGTCGGTGAGGCTAAGTGCCCAGAAGAACAGCCAACGTTTGGGGCCTTTCAGTTCCAGGCCCTTGTTATAAATCTTGTCGTACACTTTTTCCAGCAGCCTGGGCACACAGGTAAAAAAGTGGGGACGGATGGCGCGCAAATCGCCGTCTTCTCCGCCCAGATTTTCGGTATTGGTATAGGTAACACTGGCTCCGGCCAACGTGAACAGATAGGTAGCTACGCGTTCGTAGACGTGGCTCACCGGAAGGAAACTTAAAACACGATCGCCGGGTTTAATAGGGGCCATGGCGCGTACAGTTTCTACATTATAGGCAATATTGCGGTGACTCAGCATAACCCCCTTTGGATTGCCTGTGGTGCCGGAAGTATAAATAATGGTGGCCAGATCATCCGGTTTAATTTGCGCACGGTAGCTGTCCAGTTCGGAAAAGTCAGCATCCTCAGACGCCAAGAAACTGGTCCATGAACGAGCGCCTTCTTGTTGTTCAAAAGTAAAAACCTCCTGTAATCCAGTGAGTTTTTCTTTGGCGCTCATCACCTTCGACAGCAGGTCGCCATCGCCGGCAACGCAGTATTTCGCTTCAGATTCCTGTAGGATATACGCATACTCACGGGAGCTGATGGTAGGGTACATCGGTATGTTGATCACCCCTATCTGAAGCATGGCATGATCCAGTGCCACCCATTCGGGAGTGGTTTGATACACAACGGTGGCTATCTTGTCGCCGGGGCGAATGCCGAGGTTGAGTAATCCCGCAGCAGCACGGTTGGCCAGCAGGAGCATTTCCTGGCTGGACAAGTAGGTCCACTGGCCATTGATTTTCCGACCAAAAGCTTTTTCCAGCGGGTAGTTAGATACTTGATCGAGCAGATAGTCGAAGAGGCGTTTGTTCGTCATATGCACAACAGGAATGGGTTCAGAAGACCGCAATTTCGGAAACCTGTTGGTATTGATTTAACTTTTCCGGCCTTTTTTGATAAAAGATTATGTACCTGTCTTAATCTGTTACAAAAGGAACACCCTAAAGTGGCTCAGGTATTAAAGCTGGGTATTTCTAAAATACCGCTCCTCCAATACCTTCATATGATGCAATTGATGACCAATAATAATGAAAAACAAGGCGCGTACCGATACTTTCCAATTGCTGGCAGTAATTTGAAAGGCTGATTGTGCTTCTGTACATTGATCCAGCAGGCATAAGGTATTCTCCCGCACTGCTTTCCATTCTTTCAACAGGTCTTTGATGCTGCGCTGATCTACTTTGGCTTCTTCCATCCAGAAATCCTGATTAAACCCAGGTAGCCCGGCCCGGTCGGCCCGCATACCCCATAGGGCCCGGAAAGCAAATACCCGTTCGGCATCAATCATGTGGATCAACAGCTGCTTGATGGTCCATTTGCCTGGTTCGTACGCAAAATCACCTTTTTCTTCCGGTAGAGTGCCGAATTTCTGTTGTGCCTCCCGGAATGTTTTTTTCAGCAGACTCTTTGCCGTTCCACGTGGAGGCACAGACCTGATATACCCTTCATAAAATGGAGCGTATTCACCTTTTTTTGGACGCTTCATGGGAATAAGGGAATGTGGGGAATCAGGATTTAGCGAGTTTGGTCATGAACCAGACTTCGAAGGCGGTAAATACTACATAGCACCACAGGAAAATGCCTACAAACCATTGGTTAGTGGGTTGGGCGGTTTGCTGATAGATGAACAAAACCGCAAGAGCTATTACCATTTTACCGAATACCGAAACAGACACCAGATTGGTAAAAGCGTTGCGATTTTTACTACCTGCTGCGCTTTTGCCTGAATAATACAATCCGAGGCAAATCAGCATGAACAACACTATAGAAATGCCGGAAAACACTCCGTGCTCTCTGGCTGGTGCCGCCAGGAAATGTAGCCCTGCCAAAACCGCGGCAGTCAGCACAGAAACAATTAATAATTTTTGAAAAAAGGAAGAGGTTGGCATAGACGGTGGCCGGCTTACGGTGGACGGTGGACGGTTTTGGGCTCGGGGTATTTAGAAATGCTCAATTACCCCGAGCCCAAAACCGTCTACCGTCTACCGTCATTCAGTAACTGTTTGTACAAGGCATACAACGATGCTGCCAGGAAAAAAATAGTCAGAAATACCGCCCAGGTTGGTCGGTCCAATTGCATTTTTTGGTCGATCCACTTACCAATAAACACCCCGGCAAGGCAGGCGCCCAACAATTGAAATGCCATGCCCCCGTATTTGGCGGTTGCTTTAATTGCTGACTTCCGTCGTTCCTGTGGCGACGGCTTTGGTTGCGGTTCCTGTGCCATCGTTTGCGTTTTTGGAGTCGAAGTGTTTGATTGTTCCGTTGGCTGCACCTGGCTCCATTTTGCAGGCTACATTGAATTTAGCGCCGCTTTGCACCACAAGTTTATTGGTAGTTACGTCACCATCAATCTCGGCTGTTTCCCGAACATTGAGTAACTCAGCTACGAACAACTTGCCTTTGAATTGCCCTTCGATAACGGCATTTTGGCAGCGAATTTCACCGTCCACTGATCCTGTTGGGCCGATAATGACTTTACTTGTGCAACTCAATTTACCTTTTATGGCGCCATCTACACGTAAATCGCTGTCGCAACGTACAGTACCCTCTATAACGGTTCCTTTCACAAGTGCATTGAGCGCACTCGCGGGGGAGGTGGAGACAGCTGATTTTTTGGAATCTTCCGTTTCTTTAGTAGTGCCAAACATAGTTGGTGTCGGTTTTTAAATGATTGTGAGATTAACCAGTACCTGGCAGTTTGACGTTCTTTTTCAAAGCTGCATGGCCTGTAAGTTCAAGGGGTAAGTGATTAAAAATCAGCGTATTTGCCGCTTTACATACCAAAAATTCATATGCAGCGGATGGCAAAAATGAAAAAAATTCCCGGCGCTACCAAGCAACCGGGAATCTTTTTATTAACAAAGTCCCTTTAAGGAACTGTTTAAATTAGAAGCTTGGGCAGTAAACACCGCGACGCTCTGGTCCGCAGATCTTGTAGATCAGAGAGAATTCAAAGGCTCCATTACCGTTCGTGGCTGTGAACAGGTTAGAGGTGTTAACGTCGTAGCTGAAGCCGATGTTGAACTGCTCGTAGTCGAAGCGTGTGCTTACGATTACAGCATCCATCAACTTGCCGTCGTTCAGTTTATTAGCCAAACGTGCCCACAGACCGAACTGGAAAGCCTGGTTGTAGCGGCGGCTGTTGCCAAGCAGGAACTTGAAGGAGTTACCCACATTCACCTGCCAGGATGGTCCCTGGAAGAAGGTTACAACACCCGGGCTTAAACCGAATTTCTGCGCAGGCATGAATTCACCGCCTGCGTGAAACGTGAACTTGCTGTACAGTGGAATGTTAGCATTTTCGAACGACTGGTTTGCGCGGTTCAGGTGGCTGAACGCACCGCCGAAGTAGAAGTTTGCTTCTTTACTCAGTACGCTGAACCACAGGATACCTGCAGACAGATCGGCAAAGAGGAAACTTGGATCAGCAATGTCTTCTCCAGGCAAAGTTCCATTGAATCCACCGTTGCCATCATGCTGGCTAGGCCACTGAAGGTTGTAGCTTTTGATGCTGCGGTTGCTCAGGCCGATGTCCGCGCCAAATACAAGGTAGTGCGCTTTTTTGCGGTAGCCACCCATTTTTTTAGCATAAGAACCGGAAAGGCGTGCCTGGATGGTGGCAAACTCGGAAGAGCCTGCTTTGTCACCCCAAAGGGTTCCGCCCACACCGAAATAGTCATAACGACCAACCGGAAGCTTCTGATCGTAAGAAGCAGAGTAGGTGTTATAAGCCCGGTTTTTAAGAATAGAAGCCCACTGATTGCGGTAGTTAGCCACGAAGCGGTGATTACAATTCATTACACCCGTCATGGCCGGGTTCAAGTTCAATGGGCTTTGATAAAACTGTGAAAAATGGATGTCCTGGGCCTGGGCCACTGCCGCGAACATCACGAAACACAGCGATAAAAAGTGTAGAGTAGTTCTTTTCATAATCAAGACAGACCTGTGGTTTTGGTTGAAAAACGACGAATAAGAAGTGTGGCTAAAGCCGTATTAATTCAGGTAGAGTGTGCGAAGGTAGGTTTTTCCCAAACTTTCTTATACTGCAAAGAAAAATTTTAACAAGGTTCCTCAAAACGCGCATTCTTTCACCCTATTTTTCTCTTAATGTTAAAACCTTTGGATACCAAGAGGTTTTAACTTTTCAAAACGCTGCTTGAACGCGGGTTGAACGCGGGGAACACGGATTTATTTTGGAACGCGGATGACGCGGATGACGCGGATTTTCAAAAATTGCCTGCGGCAATTTTGTGGTCAAAAAGCTATAATTTCGGTTAATTTCCCAAAAAAAGCTGCCGAAGGCAGCTAAAAAACCGCGTCATCCGCGTCATCCGCGTTCCAAAAAAATCCGCGTCACCCGCGTCCATCCGCGTTCCAAAATAAAATCCGCGTCTCCCGCGTCATCCGCGTTCCAAAATAAAATCCGCGTCACCCGCGTTCCAAAAAAAATCCGCGTCACCCGCGTCATCCGCGTTCCAAAATAAAATCCGCGTCACCCGCGTCACCCGCGTTCCAAAATAAAAACCGCGTCATCCGCGTCATCCGCGTTCCAAAAAAAATCCGCGTCACCTGCGTCATCCGCGTTCCAAAAAAATCCGCGTCACCCGCGTTCCAAAAAAAATCCGCGTTCCAATCCGTGTCATCCGTGTTCCCTGCGGTCCCCGCGTTCATAACCGCGTTCTCACCCGTGGGACCAGGTTCGTTTTCCATTGGAGAAAGGTCCCGTCAAGAATACGTTTACGCGCTTCTTTTACCAGCCACAAATAAAAACCTAAGTTTTGGAGGGTAGCCAATTGCATTCCCAAAATTTCTCCACAAATAAATAAATGTCGCAGATATGCTTTGGAATGAGCGGCACTGGTAGGCACTACCCCACTCGGATCAATGGGTGAAAAATCTTTTTGCCATTTTTGATTCCGGATGTTGATAATTCCTTCTGACGTATAAATCATCCCGTGACGGGCATTTCGGGTGGGCAATACGCAGTCAAACATATCAATGCCACGGGCAATGCTTTCCAGAATATTTTCAGGTGTCCCTACACCCATCAGATAGCGGGGTTTGTCTTTGGGCAGGATTTCGGTCACGATTTCGGTCATGCCATACATTTCCTCGGCCGGTTCGCCTACCGACAGCCCTCCGATGGCGTTGCCTTCCCGCTGGTGTGAGGCAATGGTTTCGGCAGAAATACGTCGCAATTCCGGATAGGTGCTGCCCTGAACAATGGGGAATAAGGCCTGGCTATGGCCATAAATGGGCTCGGTATTGTCAAATTGCTGGATGCACCGTTCCAGCCAGCGATGGGTTAACCCCAATGATTTTTCGGCATATTTAACATCACAGGGATAAGGTGTGCACTCATCGAATGCCATGATAATATCAGCTCCAATGATTCGCTGAATGTCCATCACATTTTCCGGCGTGAACGTATGTTTCGAACCATCGATATGACTCTGAAAGGTAACCCCTTCTTCCTTGATTTTTCTGCGGTGCGCCAGGGAATATACCTGAAAACCGCCGCTGTCGGTGAGTACAGGCCCCTTCCAGCTGTTAAACCCATGAATGCCTCCGGCTTCGCGGAGCACTTCCAGACCGGGACGCAGGTATAGATGATACGTGTTTCCCAGGCATATTTGCGCCTTAATATCATCGCGCAACTCGTGTTGATGCACCGCTTTTACCGTGGCAGCAGTGCCTACAGGCATAAAGATGGGCGTTTCAATCACGCCATGGTCTGTTTCCAGAGTACCCGCCCGTGCGCGGGATTCCGGGTCAGTATGCAAAAGGGTGAATTTCATTCAATTAAGCAAGGTTGCGGTTGCTGTCCAATTTAAGCAATACGGCAATCATTAAGGAAAATCCGATCAAAGAAGAGCCTCCTGCACTGATAAAAGGAAGTGGAATACCAATAATGGGCAACAAACCCATGGTCATACCCAGGTTGACCACCAGGTGAACAAAAATGATCCCCGCTACGGAATATGCATAAATCCTGGAAAAGTTGGATCGTTGTCGCTCTGCAATGATGGTCATTCGCCAGAGGAGCCACAAAAACAATCCAACCAAACCTACCACCCCAACGAAGCCTTGTTCCTCCCCAACGGTACAAAAAATGAAGTCGGTACTTTGTTCAGGCACGTATTTTAGTTTGGTCATATTGCCTTCCAGGGTGCCTTTGCCCAAAAGACCGCCGGAACCGATGGCCATTTTGGAATGCAAAAGGTTATACGCGGCGCCGCGGGCCTCGGAAGCTGCTTCTTTGGGTCGAAGCCAGATTTTGATGCGCTGCTGCTGGTGAGGCGCCAACAGGTTGAACAAGGCATTTGCTGCAAATACTACAGATACAGATAACCCGAGCAAGATTAACCACACCCGCAATTGCCCCTGGATCAAACTGTTCTTTTTCCAGTAATTAGGAATAAATGTGGCCAGAAAAAGGATCACATGCGGCGCCAGCACCAGCAAATGTTTGACAGAATCGTCCAACTTAATGCCGGTGGGGGCCAGGCAAAAATCCAAGACCGGTATCCACCAGATAGTGAGCGGTATAAGTAAGACAAAAACGGACCACCAGAGTTGTTTATGCTCGCGGAATCTTCTGATGAGCAAGTAATTTACGATAGCAATGAGCCACGCAGCTGTATAGGATGGCGGTTCAAATTTCCAGCCCAGAATCACCAATGCTGCTGTTCCAAATCCAAGTGCGTACAAAACAGGCGACAAACCTTCCCGGTAAAGCACCAGCATAAATGAAAAGAAAACCAGTGCTGAGCCGGTATCACTTTGCAGTAAAACTAATAGTGTCGGGATCAGGAAAATACTGAAGGCTATGAAACGGTCGCGCCATTGCCGAAGATCTACGCCCGGGCTACTTAAATAAGCCGCCATTGCCAGGCAAGTACCGAATTTCGCTATCTCAGAAGGCTGAAAGGTAAATCCGCCGATGTGATACCAGGCATTAGCGCCATTTACCTCCCGCCCAAACAATAAGGTACCCGGAAGCAAAAGCACGGAAACCAAATACATGGGCAGGGCCAATGTACGCCAGACAGCCCAATCAGATAAAAGTACTACAAACACCAACATGGCACAAAAGCCCATGAAAACCAGCTGCTTGCCGGCAGTA
Source organism: Saprospiraceae bacterium (assembly GCA_044347755.1). Classification (GTDB taxonomy): domain Bacteria; phylum Bacteroidota; class Bacteroidia; order Chitinophagales; family Saprospiraceae; genus M3007. Next base: position 1,835 of record JBIKUE010000121.1, on the reverse strand, counting down.
TGACTCAAACTGAGAAATTCGTAAGGATTGTTTTCGTTGTAGTTGACGGCAAAGATCATCAGCCATCCAATGGCCACCAATGCGGCGTAAAGCCCGAGTGTGAGTCGGTCAAAGCCAAAAATCGGGAGAGAACTGGAGGAGGTTGACATGCCTTGAAAAAGGTTTGGTTGGGGAAAAAGCGAATAGAACAGGTATGGCTTTTCGTTCTGAAATCCAGGATTATTGTTCAAGAAAATCCCTTGGATGTATGTTGTTGTCTTTTGCCGGATAAGCTCCTGGCCAGCCTTCTAATGTTTGGATAAACGCCAGGGCTTCTTGTCTGGTACGGAATGCCCCAACCCTTAATTTATAGTAGGGTTGTTCCTGTATCACCGTTGCCGCAACCTCCGGATAACCCAGCCTGAAGCGGTTTCGTCCGTCATCAACCTGCCTCCGGTCTGTGGAGGCCATGATCTGAACCCTCCATCCTTCCACTTTAGGATTTGACCGGTTGTTGGCCACCCAATTGCGTACCATTTCCGAAACGCCAGGCTCCTCCTGCAACTGTACGCTCTGGGCGTGCACACCTGTGCATAGCCACAAAAGCAGCACCAATGCCATGCCAAGGTTTAGTTTAATTTGACGCATATCTTTTGATTAGCGATTGCAGGATGTAACCAGTTCCGTTACTCCATTTCAAGTAATAGCTGTCCTTTATCAACGGCTACCCCTTTTTGGACTGCGATGGATTTAACAACACCATCGTTTGCAGCCTTAATGACATTTTCCATTTTCATGGCTTCCAAGATCAGAAGCCCATCCCCTTTTTGTACCGTGTCTCCCGGAGCAACCATGAGGTTCAGCACGAGTCCGGGCATAGGTGCTTTGATGGTGTTTTGTTTTACACCACCACCGGAATGCAATCCGAGTTGTTTTACCAGACGATCATAATGATCGGCAATATGCAAGGAATACGCCACTCCATTGATCCGGAGCAATAGCTGCCGGGAAGGATAGTCTGCTTCCAGCAATTCGGCCGTGTAGGAACGTTCGTGGTAAATAATTTGATATTTACCGGCCCCATCAGGCACGATATCCAGATTTTTAGCGTCTTCCGGCATGAAGGAAAACTCATGCTGGCCGCCGTTTACTGAAATAATAAAAGGCTCATTCTTTTCCATGATCCTGCAAAATTAGGATAATTGCGCTTGCTGATACATTTTTGTCAAAAATCTTACGCATGTTCTGCACGTTTCAACCTTTACTGCTGGAATTGAAACATCCTTTCAGGCTGGCTACCGGCATGAGAACGCATACCAACGCCATGCTGACTACCCTGCATTGGCAAGGGCTTGAGGGCTTGGGGGAAGCGGCCATGCCTCCTTATTATGGTGAAAACCACGATACCGCTGCCGCTTTTTTGCATAAGGCGGCAGTATTTCTGGAAAATCTCCAACCGCCCACGAACCGCGAAACGATAGCCTCTATCATGAAGGAGGTCGACGCCCTGGCGCCCGGAAACCATGCGGCAAAGGCTTCTGTAGATATTGCTTTGCACAACTTATGGTCTGCCCTGGAGGGCCGGCCACTCTGGCAATTGCTCGGCGTAAACCCGGCACTCATGCCTCCCACCAGTTTCACTCTGGGCATAGACACTCCGGAAATCCTGCGTGAAAAAATACTGGATGCGGAATCTTTTCACATCATTAAAGTAAAACTAGGCACCGACCACGACCGGGATATTATTCGCACTGTAAGGGGCTTAACCAACAAGCCCATTTATGTAGATGCCAATCAGGGCTGGACAGATCGGGAAGAGGCCCTTGATTTGGTATACTGGCTGACAGAAAACGATG
>JBIKUE010000120.1:0-13491 GCA_044347755.1 Saprospiraceae bacterium | reverse complement strand
TCATCCGCGTTCCAAAAAAAATCCGCGTCATCCGCGTCATCCGCGTTCCAAAAAAATCCGCGTCATCCGCGTCATCCGCGTTCCAAAAAAAATCCGCGTCATCCGCGTCATCCGCGTTCCAAAAAAAATCCGCGTTCTCATCCGCGTCATCCGCGTTCCAAAAAAATCCGCGTCATCCGCGTCATCCGCGTTCCAAAAAAAATCCGCGTCATCCGCGTCATCCGCGTTCCAAAAAAAATCCGCGTCATCTGCGTCATCCGCGTTCCAAAAAAAATCCGCGTTCTCATCCGCGTTCAATAATTTGTTTTATATTTGCGCCAATATAACACAAATTGGTGCAATACGACGAATTTGGTTTTATCCTGGATGAGTGGGTAGAAGAGCCCTCTCCTGCTACTGAGGAGGCGCCTCCATCGGAGCCGCATGTACCCATGCGTGTACAATTCCCTGAAGCGGGCAGCAATTACCTGGGAGGTATTTCTGATGGTTGGGAGTATCGAACTGCCTTTGCCGGTTCCAAACTTGCCTATGCCTACGAAATGATCAGGCAGTTTTTGGTGGAAGAAGGCTATGAAGATGTTCCTTTGCCCCAAACAGCCGCTGAGCTGAAACTTTTCAAAAAATCCAGAGCGCCGCAACTTCAGCTTTTTGCTGAACGCGGGTATATCCACAATCCTGTCAAAATTCTTTTTCCCAACGATCCGGCGCAACGAAACACCTTGATTCTCTGTGTGTATAATGAAAAGGAGCCCAATCATTTAATGCGGTTTCATGGGCTGGCGTAATTTTTTTGGGAAGTAAGTTGATTCACCACAAGTTGGTTTATGTAATTTCTGTGGTTAGTGCATCCTTACCTTGTGCAGGACTGCTGCCGCCGCTAACAGAAAACTTTTCCAATGATGAAACTTTCCCTATTCCTCTCCTCCCTTTGGCTGTTTTTGGCCTCCCTTTTTACAACAACTGAACCAAACACCTTTTTAACTGGACTGGTCACGGACGGAACTGAACCGCTCATTGGTGCAACCATCAAGGTTATGAAAGGTGCCACTTTTGTGCGGGGAACGGTGACTGATTACAACGGCGAGTACCGAATAAACCTCGATCCTGGCACATACGATCTGGAAATAAGTTATACCGGATTCAGTGTAGTGAAAATTACAGGCGTAAGAGTGATGGGCGGAGTTACCACAAGGCAGGATGTTGCCATGAGCAATGCGACGGTATTGAATGAGTTGATTGTAACCCAATATAAGGTACCGCTACAGGATCAAACCTCCAGCGGCCAAACCCTCACTTCTGAACAAATTAAAAACCTGCCTACACGCAGTGTCAATGACATTGTAACCACAACAGTTGGGGAAGAAGATAAAAAAGCGAAGTCAAAACCTTTACCGCTTGGAAATGCAAAGAAGGCTAAGTCAACAGCTCCGGTATTGGCAACTACTCCTGGAGCTTCAAGTGTAGATGGAAGCGATGTTAATATCAAAGGCGCCAGAGAAAAAGGCACAGATTATTATATCGACGGCATTCGGGTGAGCGGTGGAACCCCTCCTGTAAAAGAAATACCCAGGGATGACATCGCCATATCGGTAGATGCAGAATTGGCCATGGCTCTTACCACAGAAGAGCCTTCCAGTACTGCCGGGTTGATCCATCAACCTTCTCCACGCGCCGGATTGCTCACTGCAGGCGAATGGAACGATCTGCACAACTGGAACCACCATTGGCTGGATATCCTCGCTGATGGTGAAGCAGATGCATATCAGTTGATGTATCAATTTTATCCCAAACAACGTTACGCCATCCTGGTTACCAATGAAAATGGTTTTCCGGTAGCCGATGTATCTGTATTGTTGAAAAACAAATCCGATCAACTGCTTTGGCAGGCCCGTACAGATAACACTGGAAAAGCCGAACTCTGGGCAGGACTGTACTCCCTGGATAAAGTCGAAGGGGCGCTCCATGCTGAAGTTTTGGTAGATGGCAGAAACTATGATATCAAAAACCTCAAACAAGCCAAAGACGGCTTTAACAGCCTGAAAATCAATGCACCTTGCGACGCACCAAAAAATGTAGATATCTTCTGGGTGGTGGATGCCACAGGCAGCATGGGCGATGAAATTGAGTATCTGAAAACAGAATTACTGGATGTTATTGGCCGGGCAAAAAGTCGGAATACCGAATTGAATTACCGCATGGGTACCGTGTTTTATCGCGATCAAGGTGATGAATACCTCACCCGCAGCAGCGAGCTTTCTGCCGACATCAATAAGACCGTTTCGTTTATTCAAAATCAGTTTGCTGGCGGCGGCGGAGATTATCCGGAAGCAGTTCATAGTGCACTGGAAGAAGCTGTTTTCAAGCAGCAGTGGAGTGAAAATGCGATAGCACGTATCTGCTTTCTGGTGTTGGATGCCAGCCCTCACCAGGGAGGGGAAATCAACAAAGGTTTGCAAAAAAGTATCCAAGAAGCCGCCCGGCTGGGTATTCGTATAGTGCCAATTGCAGCCAGCGGCATTCAGAAAGACACAGAGTTCCTGATGAAGTTCTTTGGCCTGGCCACCAATGGCAGCTATGTGTTTCTGACGGATCATTCCGGTATTGGTGGTAAACACTTGGAGCCTACCACTGATGAATACAAGGTAGAGCCATTAAATGACCTCATCGTTCGCATCATTACTGAATACTCCACGATAGAAACCTGCGAAGGCAAATCAGAGATCCGTTTTGAGGATGACCCGCAGCAACAGCCAGGCCCGGTCATGCAAGCCCTTTACTACCCTAATCCGGCAATAGATCAGTTTATGCTGGAGTTGCCTTTCGAAGTGCAATCTGTAACAATTTACGATGCAGAAGGGAAAGCAGTCCATAAACTGGAAAAACCTGCTGGCGGGCTCCATCCAATTAATTTGCAAGGATGGGCTGCCGGCTTTTATACCATCCGAATCCTGAACAACGGATTGATGCAGAGCGGGAAGTTGATGGTGGTAAAGGGATAGTGTTTTGGTGTTTTAGTGTCGGGGTGACTGCAGTCACCCCGACACTAAACAGTACCACCCATCATTCATTTCCTTCAGTATTCTGATTGACCTCCTCCTCCTCCGGCAAGGTCAGCCAGAAGTTATTCATGCCTTCTCCCTGAATGAGTACGAGTTCCTGAGCATTGAGCAGCTCCAGAAGAGCCAGAAAAGTTACTACGGCGTGGAGCCTGTTTTCCAGCTTGAGAAAAAGTTCTTCAAAGTCGCGTTTTTCCCCTTTTTTAATCGAACTGGTGAGGTATTCCCGTTGTTCCTGGATGGTGTAGTTATAATTGTACACCGTATGAACGCGCTTAGATTGTTGGGCCTCATCGAAACGAGCCACCAGGCGCTCGAAAACCCGAAGGAGCTTATACAAACTGATGGATTCCAGTTCGGCTTCTGCCAGGGCCTGTTCGGCCAGTTGGCGGATTTCGGCGCTGGCAAAGCCTCTGGGGTTCATAAATGCCCGCAACTCTTCCAGTCGACGAAGGTCTTCCAGTACACTCTTGTATCGTTTGTATTCTATCAGTCGATCCACTAACTCCCGGCGTGGATCGATCTCATTACCCTCTTCATCTACTTGTTTTCGGGGCAGCAGCATCTTTGCTTTGATGCGCATCAGGGTAGCCGCCACCACGATGAACTCCGAGGCGATATCCACACTCAATTCATCCATCTGGTGCAGATACTCCAGAAAATCGTCAGTGATTTTCGCAATGGGGATGTTGTAAATATCTAACTCATCCCGCTCAATGAAGAACAGGAGCAGATCGAATGGCCCTTCAAATGCAGCCAGTTTTATGGTGAAAGTATCGCTCAAGAGACAGCAGTTTCCAGTAGATTGATGATTATTTCTTTAATCTCCCCATCCCGGTTCGTCATCCATTTCTTTGGGTTGCCGGCGAACGATGCCATATTCAATTTCTTTCTGGCAAGATCCGCAAACGCCGTAGAGATTAAGCGAGTGATGCGAAATTTTGAAGTTGAGCAATTCTCCAACCATGTCTTTGATCTGTTGCACACGGGGATCGCAGAACTCCACCACCTTGCCACAGTGAGCGCAGATCACGTGGTCGTGCTGTTTGTAGCCGTAGGATTTTTCATATTGTGCCAGGTTTTTGCCAAACTGATGTTTTTTTACCAGATCACAATTGACCAGCAACTCCAGCGTATTATATACTGTAGCCCGGCTTACACGGTAACTACGGTTCTTCATGTGAATGTATAACGCCTCGGCGTCAAAGTGGTCGTTGCGCTTGTAAATCTCTTCCAGAATGGCAAAGCGTTCCGGCGTTTTACGGAAGCCCCCTTTTTCCAGTTGAGCAGAGAAAATTTTGAGCACCTGCTGAATGATCTCCTGCTCGTTGCGTGGCGTGGACATGTTAGTAATGATTTGGAGTACAAAGGTATGGAAGAATGTGGTTAATGTGGTTAATGTGGGGAATGGGGTGTGAATGTGGGGAATGGGGTTATTCGACTTTCTACGTTAAAACTACTTTCGCAGAATGGCTATTAAACCTTTGACAGGTGTAAAGATCAAACATTATCCCTGCGCCTTCCGGGTCTGATCTTTTACCCACCAATTTGAACAATATGAAAAACATCCTTACCCTTTGTCTTGCTTTCTTTTCGGTGCTGCTTTCCGCCCAAACCAACGTACGCGCCTGGTATGCGCAGGGGCAGGTCTGGATCATCTGGGACTCGTCGGTGCCTGGTCCGCATACAGTAAGTGTGTACAAAAAGGCCACCGCATTCACTCAAACCACACAGGCTAATTTGATTGGTCAGCCGTTTCAATACGAGTACTTTCCCGGAACGTATTACCTGCAAACTCAAGACCCATCATTTACTTATCGCATTCCCAAGCCTGATGGAACCATGTACCAATTGCTCCCCGGAGAAGGGCTATTTGTGGAAACAGTGATGAATACCGGTGCTGCCTATTACGCCGTAGTTACAACCGGTCAAACCACCGTTACTGCTGGGGTGAACATAACCGCAAACGCTGTCAATTACCAATATAATCCTGTGAACCAGCCAGTGAATTGTCATTTGCAACGTTCAGAAACACTGGTGTCAGGGCATAAGACCTATTGGTTCAGCATGTGGGTGTTGGGAAGACAGGATGAAAATGCCGGTCGGCCAGACTACCCGGTGCTGGCCAATGCTGCCAAAAACGGGATGCCCGCTATGTTCATCATCAGCCAGTCGCTCAACCTGGATACTGCAGGTGGCAATAAAGTGCCGATGACTCATTTATTTCATGGTGGAGGCGGAACAGCCAATCAGATGATGGCCAATAGATTCAGACAATTTAATCTGGAACCCATTCAGGGGATCTCTGTTTCACATAACGACGACTTTCCAGTGAATACCATTACCGAAGAAGGCGATTCTGTGTTTACAGCAGGGCGCAGTTTATGGCTTGGCTGGACCAAAAGGCATAATCCTTTTAACTTCGGTTTTGCAGCCATGCCTGGCGATACCATCATCAATTACACCCAACGCCGTATCATGTGGATCAACGACTGGTTGATCCGGCACCTTCCGATCGATTCCAACCGGGTTGCCGTGATGGGTTATAGCATGGGCTCCGGAGGGGCTACTATGCTTGCCAAAACCTGGCCGAATAAATTCTCCACAGCCAGTATGTTCAATGCCGGATTTCGGGAGGCAGAAGATGGCGCCAGTATCCGCATTGTTGGATCAAAGGCTCAAAATCTGCCCACTAGTCTGACCGGATATCAGGGCGAAACCATTGGTATGAACGAGGTGTTTACGCTCAATGTTCGCTGTTCCGCCCAACGTGATCTGCCGGTGATGCGAACCTGGGTGGGTAAAAATGACGATAATGATCGGATGCACTGGGGGCCGGACCTGGCTGCGCAATTCAGGTTGGCAGATTCTTTGGGGCAGGGCATTCAGATTCACTGGGACGAGAGACCGCATACTTATCAGGTACTCAATTATCACTGGACCGAGGGCGTAAATCCGGATGAACAAACCTACCGGGATAACCTGTCGTATCAGGAGCATTTCAGAAGCAACCAATCCTACCCGGGCTTTTTCAATCACCGGCTGGAAAACCTGAATAACGATCCCGGAAGCGGCATGGTAGGCATCAATAATGGAGATGGCGATAACTGGGGCACCTGGGGCGGTTACCACAACTGGGATTTGAATACACTTGAAGATGCACCAGGCCGATGGGAAGTATCCGCCTGGCTGACTGCTGAAGCAGCGTTCGACCATGATATTTCACCTAATGCAGCATTGCTGACTTCCATGACCATCCGAAAGCCGCAGCAATTCAAACCAGCGCCAGGTACTATGCTTGAGTGGCGGGTAAAAGATATTGCTGACAACCAGATCATACAAGCCGGGCAAACCACACCGGATGCGGACGGCTTGATCATTGTACCGAATATCTTTGTTACCCGGGAAAATTTCAGAAAAATCAGGATTCAAGTGTACGACCCGGCACAGGTAGGTACCACAGAACAGAAGGCTCAAAACCTGTACCTGTATCCTAACCCTGCAAAAACATGGTTGACATTGCCGGAAGACGTAGCATGGATCCGCATATTTAATTTGAATGGAACCCTCGTCTTGGAAAAAGCCAGTTATCAGGAGGAAAGACTTGAGTTGGCAGGGCTTCCATCTGGGTTTTATTGTGTAAAAACCAATCTGGGCGCCGGAAAACTGCTTATACAACACTAAAAACCGGTATACTTGCATTTTATTGGACGGCCTACGGCTTGCGGTAGACGGGGGCGTTTTTCCTGGGATTAATTTCTTGTCTAAGGTCAACAGAAATCTCAGGAGCAACGCCACCGTCCACCGTCTACCGTAAGCCGTCCACCATTAACCGTCAAAAAAATGCAAGTATCCCTAAAACAACTTGAAGCCTGTGTTGACAGGTACCAACAATGGAAATCGAAAGAAGAGGATTCTTCTCTTTATGAGTCTGCAGGTAAACGTGCTGCAGTAGATGGTGTTTCCGACGACCAAAATCTGGAACAACGCAAGCACATGTTGCGTGATTTCGGTCTGGAGCCCGTGGATTTCGCTTTTGAACGCGCCATTGGACAGAACGATTCCGTTTACAGCAATTTTATTGAAACCATCCAGTCGGCCAAACAAAAGGTGGGTAGGATTGTGATTAAACGGGGAAACTCCATCCAGGGGTATGCTACCGGTTTCATGGTTTCGGAACGACTCCTGTTGACTAACTGGCATGTGTTCAAGCTAATGGAAGAAGCGCTGGACAGCGAGGTGCAGTTTGGGTATGAGTATGATGGTTCCGGGCGGCCGAAAACACCCCATATTTTCAAACTGGCGCCAAAGGACTTCTTTTATTCCTTTGAAAAACTGGATTACTGTGTTGTAGCAGTTCATCCGCTGGATGATCAGGGGCGCCTACCCATTACGGAGATTGGATATCACTACCTTAATCCAACCCTTGGCAAATTGGCCGGCGAGGGGCAGGAGTTTGTAAACATCATTCATCACCCGGAAGGAGATTATATGCAGTTGTCTATACGGGAAAATAAATTTGTCAAAATTCAGGATAGCACCCTATGGTACGAAGCAGACACCTCACAGGGCAGCAGTGGAAGTCCGGTGTTCAACGATCAGTTTCAGGTGGTGGCGCTGCACCATATGGGCGTTCCGAAAAAGTCCACAGATGGGAAGCATTTTGTTGATAAGGAGGATAAGCCCATTCTGCCGGAAAATGGAAAAATTGACACCCGAAGGATAGTCTGGATTGCCAATGAAGGTATCCGGATCAGCAAGCTTACTGCACATTTTTTTGCTCAGTTTCCTAATCATTCTCTGGTAAAAGGTATGCAAAAACCCTTTTTACCCAGTATGTCGGGGAGCCAAAGCACTCCATTGGAGAACATGCAAACGGCTTCTCAAACAAGCACAGATGCTATTGTAATCTCTATCCCCAATACCGCCCTGATGACCAATGGCGTGGTGCAGGTAACGCTGCAAAATCAGGCTACAAACGTTCAAACCGGCGTCGCTTCAGTGGGAGTGAGCGGTTCGGTAGTTGATACACAGCTATTGGATGAGTTAGAAAGAGCTACTGCAGAGCAATCGGTAGATTTTTCCCGTTGTACGGGGTATGATCCGGGATTTATGGGTGTAAAACTGCCCATACCTCAGCCTGGAAAATCGCTAAAACCTTTGGTGGCTAAAAGGAAAGACCACCCGGAAGAAATTGAACTCAAATATTGTTATTACAGTGTCATCCAACATGCCATCCGCAAAATGCCCATGGTTAGCGCCATTAATGTTGATGGCGATCCAGCCAAACGTCAAGACGAAACGGAACGGGTGGATAAATGGTTACGCGATGTGCGTATTGACCTGGAAGCCCAGTTAAATGAAAAATTTTACGCCAACAGCGGCTTTGATAAAGGGCATATGAGCCGGCGGGAGGATGCCAACTATGCCGATAATCCGGAAGATGCCAAACTTTTTGCCGACATGACCTGCATGCACACCAATGCTTGTCCGCAGGTAGGCAAACTAAACCGAAGTTCCAGCAAAGGGCTTTGGGGCAGGCTGGAGAAAGTAATCCTGGAAAAAGGTGTTTCCGTGGAAAGTGGCAAACAGGCACGTATTTCCGTGTATAACGGCCCCATATTCGCCGAAAGGGATCCCGTGTTTCGTGGTGTACAAATACCTATGGAGTTCTGGAAAATGGTGGTTTGGAGAGATGATAAAAATAAGCTTAAAGCAACTGCCTTTAAACTGACCCAGGTGCCGCTGGTAGACGACATCAACTTTGAAGCCATTGATGTAGACCAGAATCTGGAATTCAGAGAATTCCAGATCAGCATAACTCAGCTGGCTTCGCTCACCGGACTGGATTTTTCAGCTTACAAGAAGTACGACACGTTTGGCAAGAAAATTAAGGCCAAAAAAGAGGTGAAACTGGAAACAGAAGAAGCATTGCTGGAAATGTTAGCGGTATAAGAGTTCAAAATTCATTTCTTTTGCGGTATGCGTATTGAATCCAAACTGCCCAATGTGGGTACCACCATTTTTACTGTAATGTCTGGCCTGGCTAATCAGGTGGGAGCCATTAACCTGTCGCAGGGATTTCCCAATTATCAGCCTTCTCAGCGGTTGCAGCAGTTGGTGACGGAGCATATGGCCAAAGGAGCCAATCAGTACTCACCCATGCCGGGTATTTTGCCGCTTCGGGAGCGGATTTCGGATAAAATCAAGCTTATGTACGGGGTTTCTGTGGACCCTGAGACCGAAATTACCGTTACTGCCGGAGGAACACAAGCCATTTTCTGCGCCATTGCGGCATTTGTGCGCCCTGGAGATGAGGTCATCCTGTTGGAGCCTTGTTACGATTCCTATCGTCCTTCTGTAGAAACAGTTGGCGGCATAGCTGTGCCTTATCCATTATCAGCGCCTGATTACCGGGTAGATTGGAATGAGGTGAAAAAACGCATCACTCCGCGTACGCGCATGTTGTGTATCAACACACCGCAAAACCCTACCGGAACCATCCTGCGCGAAACAGATATGCTCCAAATCCAGGAAATACTGCGCGGAACAGACGTAATTTTGATGAGCGATGAAGTATATGAGCACCTGATATACGATGGCGAACAACATGCTTCGGCGCTGCGATACCCGGAGTTGTATGCACGTACGCTGGCCATTTATTCCTTTGGCAAAACCTATCACAATACAGGTTGGAAAACCGGCTATTGTGTGGCGCCACCTGAGCTGACCCGCGAATTCAGGAAAATACACCAGTTTAATGTGTTTTCCGCCAATCATCCCATGCAGGCTGCCTTTGCCGACTTCATGGCGGATCCGGCGGAGTATCTGGGTCTTCCGGAGTTTTATCAGCAAAAACGGGATTTTTTCCTTCAGGCTATGTCGGCCACGCGGTTTAAGCCATTGCCCTGTGCAGGAACGTATTTCCAATTGTTTGATTATTCCGCCATTAGTGATGAGCAGGATCTGGCTTTTTGCAAAAGACTGACTACCGAATTTGGCGTGGCAGCTATTCCGGTATCCTCGTTTTATTCAGATTTGAAAGATGAAAAAGTGATCCGGCTCTGTTTTGCCAAAACAGAAGACCTTTTAGCGCAGGCCGGCGAACGGCTGAGTAAGGTTTAGCAAAATTACTGTGATACTATCCAAAATCAATTCGGCCATTTCAGGGTACAAACAATGGCTTGTTTCAACCAGGCATCATCCCTATGTGTACAAATGGGAATCGGTGCAACATTTTCAGCAACACTGGAACCTGGAGGTGCAGGATCCGGCAACGATGTTCGATGGTGCTTTTTTTAACACGGAATCCCGGCGTTTATGGCAAACCGAGCAGTGGCAACCCAAACGGATGATGACCCTGTTCTGGCGTTTTGATCCGCTCACGGTGCGCATGATGTTTGATGATTTTTACAATGAAACCCGGGAAGTGGATGGTAGGGTTTCCAGGTTCCTGTTTGGGTGCGATACGTTGCTGCGCGACTACAAAAAAGCACATCCTACAAGCATCGAGAATAATCACTACCACGATGATTTTCAAATGATTGCGATATATCTGGCTTTCCGGTATCCGGAATCCTATGCTCCATATTCCTTCCCAACTTTTCAAAAAGCAATGATTCGGTTCGGGGCACAGGATATCCCCAAGGCCAACGATGTGGCGAGGTATTTCAAAGTGTTGCGGACGCTGATGACTTTTTTGGAAAAGGATGCAGAAGTTGTGCCCGCCATGCAAAAGCACTTGCACCCAAAAAAGCATTATCAGGGAAAGACCCAATTACTTGCAGAAGATTTTTGCCGGTTCGCTGCAGAGTAGGGGAGAGAATTAACCGTACAATTCGTAGTGAACCTGACTGCGGTCATATTGGAGTGTGACCAACAGATTTGCCACGGCATCATCTATCATTTTGCTCCAGCCACAAACATAGAATGCAACATCTGGTCGCTTTGTAGCATATTGCTGCAGGTAGATTTGGTGCAAGTATCCTTTATAGCTGGTCCAGGTCTCTTGCCGGGAAAGTGCTACATCAAATCGAAAGCCTGGCATGGTTCGGGTAAGCGACTCAAATTCATCCCGGTACAAAATGTCGGATTCTGTGCGAGCACCAAAAATCAGGTGGACATTCCGGTGTGGTTTCCCGGATTGGTGCAAGTCGTGGATCATACTTCTGAATGGAGCAACACCAGTGCCTGTACAGATGAAAACCAGGTCTTTTTCAATCTTTTCCGGAAGTACGAACCCGCCATCCGGGCCTTTAAATTTAATGGAGGCGCCTTCTTTTATTTCCTCAAATAAAAATTTAGAACCCGGTCCTGATTCAGAACGTACAATACACAATTCGAGCGCGTTGCTGCCATCCGGAGCATTTGCAATAGAATAGCTCCGCCAGCGCTGAAGGCGTTTATCGCCAATCGGTAAATCCATGGTTACGAACTGCCCGGCTTGAAAGTCAAAGGAGTCTACACCCGGAACTTCCAGTTGGAACTGCCGGACATTAGGCGCAATGTTTTCAATTTTTTTGACGATTCCGTCGTACCAGAGTAAAGGCATGCAACTTGAACTTGCTAGAAAAACGGATTTGAGGGGGGAATGTTCACAAAAAATACTATTGCTTCCAGACTTAGTAGGTTTTTAACGACGGTATGTACACAAGTTGATTTCTTGGATACACTCCTACACATCTAACATCTTGTAACCACTCGTTTCAACGAGTGGTTACAAGATGTTAGATGTGTTTTCAGTTAGTTTTGGCAGCTACATTTGACTTGTGTACATACCATAAGTTATCAAAACCTGCGAGGTCTGTCCATTAGTCAGGTCTACCATTAAAGTGACACCCACTTTTTACTGCTTTTACCGCTGGCGATCACTTTTTCAATAAAGCGCATTCCGCGTACGCCGTCATGGACGGTGGGGAAATCTGCGTGAATGGGATCTGGTTTTTGACCGGCCATGTGCGCACGCACGCAATGAGCAAAATTGCGGTAGATATTGGCAAAGGCTTCGAGATAACCTTCCGGGTGCCCACCTGGTATTCTGGCTGCAGCCAGTGATTCGGGATAAAGGTTGCCAACATTGGTGCGCAACATTTGGGTGGGTTTATCCAGCCATTTGACGATCAGGGTATTAGGTTCCATCTGACGCCATTCCAGCCCCCCCTTTTCACCATATACCCGGATATTCAGGTTGTTTTCTTCTCCGGCTGAAATCTGGCTGGCATGAAGAATTCCCTTGGCGCCGCCCTCAAAACGCAGCAATACATTACCGTCGTCGTCCAGGAGTCGGCCGGGAACAAACGTGCTGATATCTGCGCATAATTCTTTGATTTTCAGTCCTGTAATGTATTCCGCGAGGTTTTCTGCGTGCGTACCTATGTCGCCCATTGCTCCTGCGATTCCGCTTTTAGTAGGGTCTGTACGCCAGGCGGCCTGTTTTTGTCCGGAAGCTTCCAGGTGGGTGCTGAGCCAGCCTTGCGGATATTCCACCACTACTTTTCGGATAGCGCCCAATTCGCCATGGCGGATCATTTGGCGGGCTTGTTTGACCATTGGGTAGCCGGTGTAGTTGTGCGTAAGCGCGAACACCATTTCCGTTTTGGTCACTATTTTTTCCAGATTTTGGGCTTCTTTTAGGCTGAATGTGACTGGTTTATCACAAATTACATGAAATCCGTTCTCCAGCGCCATTTTGGCTGGCGCGAAATGAACATGGTTAGGCGTGACGATGCTGACGAAATGCATTCGTCGGTCGGGGCGCATCCGTTTTTCCTTTTGGATCATTTCCCGGAAACTTCCGTAACAACGTTCAGGTGTGAGGCCAAGATCAGCCCCGGAAGCTTTGGATTTTTCCGGATCGCTGCTAAAAGCGCCACAAACGAGTTCTATTTCTCCATCGAGGGCGGCTGCCATACGGTGTACGGCGCCGATAAAGGCACCCCGGCCGCCGCCAACCATGCCCATGCGAAGTTTATGTTTCATAAAAGGTACGTTTAAAAAAGATCGAAGTTCGCTATTGTTTTTAAGGTGTGAAACCTGTACTTTTGATGACAAGGTAAAAAGTTGGGGATGTAAGGCACAAAACACCTCAAACACTAAGGCACAAAGACACTAAGGCACAAAGTTTATGTCCAACCGAACGCCAACCAAAACACCTCAAACACTAAGGCACAAAGACACTAAGGCACAAAGTTTATGTCCAACCGAACGCCAACCAAAACACCTCAAACACTAAGGCACAAAGACACTAAGGCACAAAGTTTATGTCCAACCGAACGCCAACCAAAACACCTCAAACACTAAAGCACAAAGACACTAAGGCACAAAGACACTAAGGCACAAAGTTTATGTCCAACCGAACGCCAACCAAAACACCTCAAACACTAAGGCACAAAGACACTAAGGCACAAAGTTTATGTCCAACCGAACGCCAACCAAA
>JBIKUE010000023.1:0-47422 GCA_044347755.1 Saprospiraceae bacterium | reverse complement strand
GCGCCTTCGCGCCTTCGCGCCTTCGCGCCTTCGCGCCTTCGCGCCTTCGCGCCTTCGCGCCTTCGCGCCTTCGCGCCTTCGCGCCTTCGCGCCTTCGCGCCTTCGCGCCTTCGCGCCTTCGCGCCTTTGTGTACTTAGTGTCTTATCAACCCGAGTAGAAAAGTTTTTTCGGTTAGCACTTCTTCTTTTTCAATGGCTTGCTTCAGTTTTTTGGCTGCGTTGCGGTCATTGGGCAATAAATGGAGGACTTTTTCAGAATACCTGATCAGATTAAGGTAATTGGTGCGGTGATAACCCAGTACTCTTTTCCGCTGAATGTAATTGCGCATGGCATCCAGGTGAGATTGCAGAGAATCGTATTCTCCCAGATCAAAATAGGTTTTGAGCAGCAGGGTTTTGGCAGCCAAATTGTGCAAAGGGTCCCGATAATTGGCGGTTTGCAGTAGTTCCAACACATGACTGTGTTTGCCTTCGGCGTAGGATAACCGAGCCAGATTGAAACTGAATACACTTTCCCGGTACCGACGCTCCAGCTTGTTTTTAAACTCATTGATGAAATACCGCACCCATTCCAGCTCGCCAACATGCAGACCAAGTGCCACAATGTTGTGGAAGGTAAAACGGGATAAAATGCCACTTTCCATAATGTGATCCCGGGCGAGCCCTTCCCGATATAACTCAAAACCTTCCCGGTAGAATCGGGTATCCCCGGCATTCAAACGACGAACACAGTAGTTGATGGCCAGAATGAATAAACCATGAAGTTCCTCGGCAGAAAATTGAGCGCCCTGTTCAAATAAAATCTCTTTAAAGTGCTGAAAGTGAGATTCTTCTGAAGGGGCCTTCAACATGCGGTAACAATGCAGGTACACGGCTACTGAAGGCAATGATGCATAATTGCTGTGTTCGGCAAGATGGGTTAATTCCACCTCCCAGGGCACTTCCAGAGCAGTTTTGTACACTGTTTGGTGCGCCCGCAGCAAGCAAACCATTTGTAGCTTCCTGGATAAATAAGACACATCCAGGGCTTGGCCGGAATGCAGCAGCCAGGAAATATCGGTGGGATTTTGCGGGTATTCCACCTGGTGGGTTTCCCAATGAAGCCAGTAACTATGGTCGTGAAACCAGGCATTGCGGAGGGGTTGTTGGGTTAATGATTGTTGCACCTCCTTTCGCTCCCGTTCAAAAGCCACGTACAATTTGCGTTTGCGGTATGCACGCACCAGTTGAATCTCCAGAAAACCTGGATCCGACATGGTTTCCCTTACTGCCAGGTATTGCTCCAATAATTTGTGCAAATAGCTCATCACCAGCCGAAGTTTAGGCAGATCCAGTTCCGAGCCTTTTCCGAAGGCCGCTTTCCAGGCGCCTTCCCGGGTAGGACTGCCCCCTATAGCCAAATAGTCGAAAAGGGCAATGACATCCTGACGCTGGTTGAAAAACGGAGAAAGCAAAAACTTGCGCACTTCACGTACCTCTCCTGCAGGAATTGCCCGCACCAATGCCAAAATTGTGCTGTTTTCCATAGATCTTGGGCCAGATTTGAAGCAAAGTTTCCCGTTACAATCCGACGAGAAAAATTTTTTGCCGGTTTTTTTAGAAAAAATTCAGTTTTTGTTCAATGAATATTTTTTAAAATTTTGATAATCAATTTATTGTGTAAAAAATGTATTTAATGTTTTCTATAAATGCTATTTTTTGATGTTGGTAGTGCATTGGGCTCTCCGCACTTTTGTATCGTCAAAAATAGCATTTGACCTTTTTGACAGAGGGCGCCCTCTTAACCCCCGATGGTCAACCAACTTGTCACCTTCTTTTGAAAAAAAATCTAATCCTATGACTTATTTATCCACTTTTCGGGTATTTCGCACGGCTGCTGTTTTAGCCGTTCTGCTCTTTTTTGCCCCGAAACTTTTTTCCCAATGTAATCCGGATGTAACACCACCCATCGCAGTGTGTGATGAATTCACACAGGTTGCTATTGGAGCAACAGGCCTAGCTGAAGTATTTGCAGCTACTTTCGATGATGGATCTTACGACGAATGCTGCCAGGTCAGCTTCGATGTCAAGCGTGTACAGGATGGCCCCTGCGATACCGATGGACTGCCTGACAACTATGCACCAACTGTTGTCTTTTGCTGCGCTGACATCGGAAGCACGGTGGTGGTTTCCTTACGTGTAAAGGATTGTGTGGGTAACGCCAACGAGTGCCTGATCACAGTGACCTTTGAAGACAAGCTTAAGCCTGTACTCCAGGCTCCTGCCGACGTAACGGTTACTTGTGAGCAGTTTGATCCTACCATGGAGGCTTTTGGAAATCCAACAGTGACCGACAATTGCTGTATTGACACCGTAATTACAACGGTCAATTATAGCCAGTTCGACACACTTTGCTCTAAAGGTACGATTACACGAACCTTTGTGGCTTACGACTGTGCAGGTAATTCAAGCACGCTTGGCGTTGTTTCAGCGGTACAAAAGATCTATATAAACAATAATCAAAACTACAATCTGCGGTTCCCGGCTGACGTAATCACGGGTATTGAATCTCCTATTGGAGCCTATGGTGAACCATCTTTTCAAAATATTGAATGTGAACTGATTGGTGTATCTTATTCAGATGAGGTTTTTATTAATCAACCAGACTGTGATTATAAAATTGAGCGCACCTGGACCGTCATCAACTGGTGTACCTATGACCCGCTTGAAGGGGTGATAACTATCCCCAACCCAACCCCAAATGCAGTTATCAACCACCTGGAGAATATGCCGGGGCCAATTGTATCCGCTCCAGGTACTCAGGCGCCTTGGGCACCATCGGTGGTGAAAGTGAACGCATCAGACCCTTCACCAACGGATTACTCCAGTTTCTGGGAAGCAGATGCCAATGCCTATCGCTATACCCAGATCATTAAAATCGTCGATACATTCATTGTTACAGTTCAAGGGCAGGTATTTTCTGATACTTCTGCAAACTGTGCCCACGATAATGGCGAGGTGTTTTTGGAAAGCTGGATTGTGCGGGCTACGGGTCAGATTACCGGAAATATTCTGGAAACCCAAACGAATTCCAGTGGCTCATATGCATTCTCCTTTAGTGGATTCGATACTTCGGTAGTCGTTACCCTTGTCACTTCTTCCAATTTTGGACTTAATTGCCAATCTGAATACACCGTTAATGTGCCAGTAGGGCAAACGGCTACCCAGGACATTCCGGTTCACCTGGAGCAACGCTGCGGTCTCCTTTCGGTGGATCTGACCACCAATCGCCTGCGCAGGTGTGCTCCGAATAACAGCTACACTGTAAAAGCGTGCAACCTGAGCGGCGAAACGGTGGAAGACGCCTATGTAGAGGTTGTGCTCGATGATTACTTCACTTTCGATAACAGTTCTATTCCCGGAACCCTGGTAAGCGGCAACACTTACTCCTTCCCGTTAGGAGATCTGGTGCCTGGCCAATGCACTACCTTTTATGTAATATTTGCCATTTCCTGCGATGCTGGCCTGGGCGCATCCCACTGTACAGAAGCATTTATTTACCCTTACGACGACTGCCGTGGCAACTCCAGTTGGAGCGGAGCTGAGGTAAAAGTGGATGCCATTTGTGAGGGCGATTCCGTAAAGTTCTCCATTACCAATATTGGCGATGCTTCTATGTCGGAAACCCTTGAATTTGTGGTGGTAGAAGATGTAGTGATGCGTCAGGAGGGTACTTTCCAACTTGGTCAGGGCGAAACGTATACCTTCAAGCAGGATGCCAACGGTAGCACCTGGCGTCTGGAAGCAGATCAGGAGCCATTGCACCCTTGGGGTGGCCGTCAGGCAGTAGCACTGGAAGGTTGTGGCGGTATCAACCAAACTGGCCTGGTGAATATGTTCCCGTTGAATGATGCCAACCCGTTCCAGGCTTTGGAGTGTAGGGAGAACGTAGGCTCTTACGACCCTAACGACAAACAGGCGTTCCCGGCAGGTTATGGCAGCCAGCATTTTATCAAACCCAATACAGACATCGAATACCTGATCCGCTTCCAGAATACCGGTACGGATACAGCTTTCAAAGTGGTTATTCTGGATACCCTTTCTCAATACCTTGATCCAGGTACTATTCGTCCGGGTGTAGCCAGTCATAACATGGAGTTTGTCCTGCTGGAAGGTAATGTGCTGCGCTTTACTTTTGATGATATCTACCTGCCTGATTCCAACGTTAATCAGGTTGCCTCTAATGGTTTCGTGAAATTCCGAGTATCCCAAAAACCGGATTTGGCAGATGGCATCCTGCTGGAAAACACAGCTGCGATCTACTTTGATTACAATGATCCGATCATTACCAACACCAGCTGGCATACGGTGGGTCGGGAATTTGTAACGGTAAGTATTGATGACCTCGCACAGGCTTCCCAGGTAAAGGCTTATCCAAATCCTGCTGTGGAAGGTGTGATTTTTGAACTCAAGCAATGGGCAAACAACGGCACGTTTGTGTTGTCCAACAGCCTGGGTCAGCCAGTTGCCATCCAGCAATTTAGCGGCAATCAGTTCCGTTTCGATCGGAAGCAACTGCCTTCCGGGATCTATTCCTTCCAAATCCTTTCCGGTAACACAAAAACCGCAACCGGTAAAATCGTTTTGCGATAGCGCCTTTTGGCACACTTTTTTTCAGTCCAAAAACACAATCGTCCTGTCCCGGAATGCCGGTGGCGGGACGATTGTTATTTCGGATGCATGGGGTATTGGATAGGGCTATAACAGGTTTTTGAAGGGTTTATTCTGCGTCATTAGCTAATACCTTTGGGAAAAATATCTGCGGGAAATGCCCCAAAATGCCCCGGCTCAAATTTTTTTTCTTAAAAATTAAATTTTTTTCTCAGGTTTTATAGTAATAATTTTCAACAAATTACATTGATTTAAAATATTAATAATCAATATATTATGCAATAAAATAAATAAAAATAAACACTTTAATAATCAACAAATCTCTTTTTTTGTCTTTTGCATGTGGTAAGGGTTGCTGCACTTTTGTACTGTCAATAAGAAAGAGCGGCGGCGGAAATGAAAAATGCGGCAGGATTTATTGACCACTGTTTTGAAACTTTTCATGAGATTATATACGGGAAATCCGAACGCGGCGCAAACGAGCGCCGCGTTTTTTGTTTATGGATACCACTGAAGTTGGAAAACGGCAGCGTTTTGGAACACAGATAAAGGGATGGATTTTTTAAAAAAAGTCGCCATCACCGCAAGTTTTTATGAAGAAGGTCGCCTAATGGTAAAAATGGATCATTATGAAAAACGCTCTGTTGCTGTTCGCCACCTTTTTCTGTACTGGACTGATACTCCAGTCTTGTTCTAAAGAATCTGCTGACTTAGAACTCATCACTTCCGGAGTGTCATCCAAAGGGCTTCCCAATCTCCCGACAACTCCGTACAATTACGCTAATCCGGCGCTTCCTAACTATCTGACGGCGCCGCCGATCCTGGCACAACGGAATACACCCGCCAATAACCCAATTACGAACTTTGGCGCTACCCTGGGCAGGGTTTTATTTTACGATACAAATTTGAGTAAAAAAAGCACAAAATCCTGTGCCTCCTGTCACCAGCAAGCCTATTCCTTTACCGACCCGGCCCAGTTCAGTACCGGTTTTGCCGGTGGACTTACTGGCCGTAATTCCATGTCGCTGATAAATGCGGGCTATTATCCCAACGGCCGCTTTTTTTGGGATGAGCGTGCTGCGTCGGCAGAGATACAGGCATCCGGACCTATTACGCACCCTGTGGAAATGGGCATGACAATGCCTGAACTCGTAACCAAACTACAGGGCATCGACTATTACAAACCCTTGTTCATGGAT
This sequence comes from Saprospiraceae bacterium, assembly GCA_044347755.1. Taxonomy (GTDB): domain Bacteria; phylum Bacteroidota; class Bacteroidia; order Chitinophagales; family Saprospiraceae; genus M3007. The sequence continues at coordinate 41,573 of JBIKUE010000023.1, read as the reverse complement.
GCATTTGGATCCGAGCAGATTGATTCATCGCGAATTGTACGGGCCTTGGCACAGTATGTCCGTTCTATTGTGTCTTATCAAACGAAATATGATGTTGGAAGAGCGGCATTTCCACCCAACCAAAATCCAGGGCAGGTAAACTTTAGCAACTTCACGGCGCAGGAAAATCAGGGTAAACAGTTGTTTTTTGGTGTTGCTGCTTGCGCACGGTGCCATGGTACCGAAACCTTCACCGCGCCAGGCGCCCGCAATAACGGCCTGGATCTGATATTTTCCGATAATGGTGTGGGCGCAGTAACCGGGAATACTGCGCAGAACGGACAATTCAAGACGCCTTCTCTGCGAGGCATTGAATTGAGCGCACCATACATGCACGATGGCCGTTTTGCTACCCTGGAGGAGGTCGTTGAGCATTACAGCACAGGAGTCAAAAACCACCCGAACCTGTCGATTGAGCTCAAAAATCCAAATGGAACCCCTCGAAACCTCAATCTCAATTCAGAACAAAAAGCAGCACTCGTAGCCTTCCTGAAAACCCTCACAGATACCGGTATTGCCACCGACCCCAAATTCTCCAATCCGTTTTTCTAGCCCTACTCACCCACTCATTTACGCAACCTTGTCTGACACCGAGTTAATCCTTCAGCTCAAGAACAATCATCCTGCAGCCTGCCGGCAATTGGTAGGGTAATATGGGGATATGGTGTTCAATACCGCGCTTGGTCTGTTGCAGCACCACAGCGATGCAGAGGATGTAGCTCAGGAAGTATTTGCTTATGCCTTTCAAGCGTTGGATCAATTCCGGGGCGAGTCGAAAATATCCACTTGGTTGTACAGAATAGCATTGAGCAAGTGTATGGATACGTTGAAGGCCAGAAAACGACAAAAAAGGTTTGGGTTTTTGCAAAGCATATTTTCTGGTGAAGGAGTGCGTCTGGCGGTGGACAAGCCGCACTTTCAACATCCCGGCATATTATTGGAGCGCCAGGAACAGGCTCAAATCCTGTTCCTGGCCATCGAAAAGCTGCCGGAGCAACAAAAAACGGCTTTTGTGTTGCACAAGTTGGAAGATCAGTCTTATGCCGAAATTGCAGAAATCATGCAAATAAGCCTGGCTTCCGTAGAATCGCTGATGTTCAGGGCGCGGCAAAACCTGAAAACACATCTGGGGAAATGGTATCAGGCCAATATCCTGCGCTAACCACAATAGATAGAAAATGGATAATACAGAACAAAAATGGATCGAAGATACTCTGGAGAGTTGGCATGGCGTGCAAAGACCCGGTGTGCCTGCAGGCCTGCTGGAAAAAGCCCTGGAGCGGGCTCAATGGGGTAAAGCTCGTGTGGTCAAGATGCCGGTAGCCCATACTTGGCGGGCTGCTGCCTGTGCATTGGTATTGGTTGTGGCCAACCTGTTCCTGTGCTTTGACTTTACCCATGTTGGCAAAAAACAGCCAAACGATAAAGAAATGTTCGTCCGGGAATATTTTTCCGGCTCAGACGGACCTCAAATTTGAGTGTATGGAAACCTTGAAATTTTACAAAATAGCCGTGGTGGCATTGCTACTGCTGAATGCAGGCACACTCATGTTTTTGTGGCTGAACCGCCCGCCCAATCCGCAGGATGCAGGTCCGTATCAGTATTTGGTGCGGACTACCGGGATGGACGAGGCACAGCAGGCTTCATACCGCATGCTGCGCGATGAGCATCGTACACAGTTGTTTGCCTATCGGGATCAGACGCGTCGGCTTCGGGAGGCGTTGTTTGGTATGCTGGCCACCCGGGAATCAGTCTCGCCGGAGGTGCAAATGCTGGCCGATTCCATTGGCGCACTCCGGGTGAAGGAGGAGCATTTTACTTATGCGCATTTCAGGCAGGTGCGCGCCCTTTGCCGGCCTGATCAGCTTCCCCGGTTTGACACAGCCATCGTGGAGGCCGTGCAGGGTATGGGGCCTCCGGATAGGCGGCAGCGGGGGCGGTGATGTAGGCGTCTGCAACAAATGCCCAATATACTCAAATCATCAAAATGATACTAATTACAGTATACAATAAATGCCGATAAGTAATATCTTTGTTTTGCTTTGGTAGCCAGTTATTAGAGATTTATGTGTTTTTTGTATCAAAAATGATGGGTTTGCCCGTTTTTACGGATAAACAACCACTTCATTTCCTATTTCAGTATCAGGTTCATTACACGTGAACTTGCACATCAGAACCGACACTTTCAGGATTTTTTGCTTTAATCCGGCATATATTTTAGCAGATTTAGTTAAAGTTCCAGGTCTGTTTTATCCTGTATCACTTGTTCGCGATGAGTGCCGAGTAGTGTGTAATGCACTGCAGGTCTGGCCTATGCCCCGAAACCAAAGTGGTGGCATTGGGTTGCAATCCTGATACATGCAATAGACATATTACCGGTGAACGAATTCGTGGTAACTAGTTTACATTCAACACATTGCAACGCTCGTTTCAATGAGAACAACTTCTATTATCATTTCAAAAATTACTTCTTTATGCAAAACCGATTTTTGTTTTGTGAAAACGCGGGGGGGGGCAAATAATCCTCGCCTTGCCATCCGCAATTGCTTTGTAGCTACAGTTTTTATGCTGTTTGCAGGTATTTCAACTGTATTTGCACAGTCTACCAACTGCATGGCCATTACGGACTGCTCTACAAGCTTAAAAATTGAAATAGTTAAGGAAATTACGAATGTTTCGGCTGATTGTGGGACGAGTTTGTGTGGAAGTGGGCATCAGTTTTATCAAATGAAATATCGGGTCTTTCTGAGATATTCAGCCAACACTCCACCTGTTGATCAAGTGCCGTTTGATTTGCAATATAAGAGTTTAAAGGTTTCAGTGGGGCTTGTCATTCTGGGAGCCACCCCAAATGGCTTTACACATATTGATGAAGCTGCCACTTTAGCTTGTTATGACGCAGGCCCCGGGTCAAACTGGTCTGACACAAAGGTTGGATTCAAAGCTTATCGTTCCAACGGGTTAGTGGAAATTGATTTTCAGAATGCAAGTACCACCAGCCCGTGTGGCACTGGCGATGATGCCATACATTTTACCTGGGGTGCTCCAGCAGGGTTGACCATGGGTAGTTGTACTCCATCAACTTATTGCGCATACGCAGAACTTTTTTCTGTCATTGTAAATGCTTACCCTGGCGAGAGTTTTCGTTTGACGCAAAAAACATCTGAGTTTATTTCTTTCGACGATGAATTGCACGAAGAATGCTCACCCATAACACTCGAAAACAGTGGATCAAACAATGGAATTTCATCCGTAACAGCTACTTTGCCTCAATCTCATGTAGGCACCCCGAATGCAAACCTTTTGGCCGAGGTTCTGGATCCGGTGACCGACAACGGCAATCAAAAATTTGAAGTTCGGGTGCGCAATACAGGCACAACCGCTATGAGTATCCGTTATTTGGAATTTGTGGCACAGGTTGCTCCTTCCTTTGCAGATGTTGCACTGGGTTATAGTGGAAATCATAGCCCGGATGCAGTTATGGCCGCAGGGAACAACCGAAAGCTACACTACAGAATAGTTTCTCCAACCGGAATTACTATTAATGGCACTTCAAGTTACACCGTTGGGTACATCATCGTCAGCCCACCCAATCCTACCAACCAACCCTGGTCGGTAGAAGTATCTCTAATCGATGATACCAAATCCAGAGTTAGAAGTGTGCCGGCAGGTAGCACAACCTTTCATTGTACGAAACTGCCAATTTCAGTTGCCGTCAGAACGCATACCAATGGAGGCCCCCCAGGATGCACCACATCGCCATCTTTCAGAATCCAGCCTAAGAATGGATTATTTGATATTTGCAGCAGTACTCCAGCGATGATTCAGATTGGGTTTGATCAGATAAACAGTAACAGTACATTCAAATTTAATCGTTTGATTTTTGAAGTAAAATTTGATCTGACGGATGATCTTGCCATATCGGGGGTTAATTATGACGATTGGATCAGTTCTTGGGATTGCCCTGCTCCCCTTTCGAGTTGTTTGGATTCCGGGTCGAATGATCCTTGTTGGGACATCATTGGCAACGATGTCATCCGATTTTGTTTTATGGTATCTGGGCCGGATGCCATCACCCTTACCGGAGATCGTTACATCAACATTGAATTCAACAATGCCGTTGGGTGTATCAAAAAAGCGACCATTACCTATCTGGAGGTAACCCCATTTGGGGGAACTGTCTGTATCCCACCTATAGACAACACTTTGCAAAATCCGACAAACTCTGTATGTCCTCCACAAGTGAGGGGAAGGGTTAGGACAGAACTTGGAGATGGCGTGGAGGAAGTAGAAATGGAACTCATTCTCGACAGCGCTCCAAGCAGTTGTATGGAGCTTAATGGTTGTACAGATAATGGCTGCACACAGGATATCTTAACCACCTCTACCGGCGCGTATGGATTTTGTATTGAGTCTCCCTGTAATTGCAATTGCTTTACGGTAACTCCAGTTAAAGAAGATAACCTCTTAAATGGGGTTACAACCTACGATTTGGTGCTGATTAGCAAACATATTCTGGGTCTTGAGCCACTGAATTCTCCATATAAGATGATTGGGGCGGATGCCAATAAATCAGGATCAATTACGACATTTGATATTTCAGAGCTTCGAAAATTAATTCTTGGGATATACGATGATGGAGATTCCGATCCTAATAATAATTGGCCGACTAACAATGCAAAATCCTGGCGTTTCGTGGACCAGGCATTCTCTTTCCCTAACGCGCAAAACCCATTCCAGACGGGCTTCCCGGAAATAAAAGAGGATATTTCTGCATCCGCTAATATACCGGTGAATTTTGTCGCCATCAAAACGGGTGATGTAAACAACAGTGCTATAGCCAATCGCCCCAATCAGCGACCTGTAATGCCTGTATCTTTTCCTGTAATGCGGGCTACTGCTGGAGATGTGATAACCGTTCCGGTAACCTATTCAGGCCGGGCGGCATTGGATGCTTTTCAATTAGGGTTGCGTTATGACACTTCCGCACTTAAACTGATCAGCCCATCCCAGGGCGATTTGCCGCAGTTTGATGCGGGCAGCGTCTTTATTCCCCGCCCTGGAGAAATCCGTACCCTTTGGTTGCCCATGAGCCAGGAAAATCCGGATTTGCACATCGAGCCGGGAGCTGTTCTGTTTAACCTGACTTTCCGGGTGTTAAGCCATGCGCTTCCTTCGGTACTGCCCTTGCAGTTAGACGATGCCGTGCTGCCCAATGCTGTGTGGAAAACCGACGGTACCGAATGTGCCGTACAAAACACACCCGTTGCATCGCGGAGGGATGATGCCCTCTCAGCACAAGGCGGGTTAGAGGCAAATGTACGGCCTAACCCAAGCTCCGGCGATGCCACCCTGCAAATCCAGGCCCCACAGGAAGGGAAGGCGCGTATTGTGCTTATGGATGCCTTTGGCAGATGGCTCGGCGCCCGGGATGTAATCCTTACCGCCGGACTTCAGGACGTAGCTTTACCGGAAGTAAAGTCGTTCCCGGCTGGGGTTTATCTTTGGAAGGTCTATTCCAAAGGACAAGAAGCGCAGGGGCAATTGATTAAGCTGTAACAGACGCTTGATTTGTAGCTACATACGTTACGAAACTTTGAGAAGTTTCGTAACGTATGTAGCTACCCAACATTTTCTACCTTTTTATCCAACTCTCAGCAGTCATGAAAAATGTCATACTAAGCCTCACTTTACTCTTATCATTTACGACAATATGGGGCCAAACGCGCTACTACGTCAACCAGTCGGCCACAGGCGCCAATGATGGCCAGTCCTGGCAAAACGCGTTTACCGACCTGCAAACAGCGCTGCAAACCGCCCAGACGGGCGATGAGGTCTGGGTGGCCAAAGGAACCTACCTGCCTACCCAGGGTACAGACCGCAACCTTTCTTTTGAACCAACCAGCGGCGTAAAACTGTATGGCGGTTTTGCCGGCCATGAAACAGTGCTGGATCAACGCAACTGGGAAATGAATCCAACCATTTTGAGTGGAGATATTGGCATTGCAGGGGATAGTATGGATAATAGTCTGAATGTAGTATATCTTTCTGAACCTGACAGTAATACGGTCATTAACGGATTTTGGATTCGCCATGGTCATGCCAATGATGCCAGCTCCAGTATTCCGCTCAGTCGCTCCCGGAGTGGCGGGGGTATGTACATCATGGGGCAAAGCAGCGATGCCTACCCGGAAATCAGAAACTGTGTTTTTGAATATAACTCCTCCATTAGTTTTGGCGCGGGGGTGATGGTAAACGGCACAAACAATGGCTCTGTATCACCTTGGTTTATGCAATGCCGTTTTGAAAGAAACCGCACTCTGGGCAGCGGCGGCGGCATCGCCCAGTTTGGTGGAAGTCTGGTAGAGCGAGGTATTGAATTTCAGGCTTGTACTTTCGTGCAGAATACAGCCAGTAGTTACGGAGGCGGTATGTATTATTCCGAGGGCCCCGGGGTGGGGCATTTTGAGGTGTTGGATTGTTTATTTGAACAAAATAAAGGTGTTAAAAGAGGCGGAGGGCTTTATTTGATATTAGGCAGATCCACGGGGGCAGAGTGTACCATCAAAGGCAGCACTTTTTTTCAAAATATTTCAGCATCTGGAGGGGCTATAATTAGTCAACCACAAGGAATTGGAGAGACTAAAAAATTTGTCTTAGATAGTTGTCGCATACAAGATAATATTTTTGAATATTTTGCTAGTTTCATTACGCCATTTGCAGCGGTTTATCTTGACCTGTTTCCAAATAATGATACTAAAACCATTATAATAAATTGTGATTTTAATTTAAATAAAGATTGGGAATTTTTACTTGCTTTAGCCAATGGATATCCTGGTTCGACTTATGTATGCAAATCAAATTTTATTAAAAATGGATCAAATGTTATTTTTAATTTACTCGGCGATAGTGTACTTATTGAAAAATCGAAGATTATTAATAATTCTGGGCAATTAAACTCTATTTTAATGCGCTCAAATGCTAGTTTTTTAGTGTTCAAGAACAGTGATTTTTCTAAAAACAATTACAATATATCATATTTTGATAATAGCGTTAGTAACAATTTTTCAATTGTGAACTCAATGTTTTATGATAACAATATTCCTAATGTTGGTATCGGGGCCAAACCAAACTCAATGAAAATAAAAAACAGCAACCTTACCAATATACTCAGACCGCATAACTTTTTCGCTTCAAATGTAAACACCGATATTAGTTATTGTCATTTGGATTCCGCCGTTTGCAATTTACCCTTTGCCACAAACATCACCTGCGGTCCCGGCAATCTGTTCAACCTAGACCCGCTCTTCCGTGATACCGCCAACAACGATTACACCTTGCTCCCTTGTTCCCCTCTGCTCAATGCCGGTTCTAATGCGGCCGCAGCGGGTATACTGACGGATATTGCCGGAAATCCGCGCATCCAGGAAGGAACCGTAGACATCGGGGCATACGAGTCTGCCGGGTTTGCCCTCGCTGCCGCGCCAACGGTAGCGCCCGCCTGTGCAGGTACTTCCGGGGGCAGTATCACCCTGCAACCTGTTAATGGTTGTGAACCTTACACCTATAACTGGCTCCCCAATGCCGGAACCGGCGGAGAGCTGAACGAATTGCCGCCTGGTGCTTACCAGCTTACGCTTACAGATGCCTCAGGAAGGCAAATAAAAGATACCATACTGGTGCCTGAAGCCCCAAACCCAGACCTCAGTCTGATGGCCACTGATGTGCAATGCGGCAATCAAGCTGGCGGCTCCATGGCAGCTATCGTGAGCAGCGGCACTGGTCCTTTTTCGTACCAGTGGCTGCCTGCTGCGGCAGACACGTCCGTATTAAAAAAACTTCCTCCCGGCCAATATGCCCTTACCATTTCGGATGCCCATGGCTGTCAGGATTCTGCATCGGCCAATATCCTGTTGTTGGGTGCGCTTACCCTGTCCGTAGATGGCCAGGCTATCCCCTGTTATGGTCAAACTGGCTGGCTTTCGGCTACTCCTGCCAATGGCGCGTCTCCATTTGCCTGGCAATGGTCTGGGTGGAGCGGCACAGACTCGCTGGCTCAGCCACTCACTCCAGGAAGCTATGCGGTAACCGTAACAGATGTTTATGGTTGCTCGGCATCTTTTGCTTTTCCGGAATTTACACAACCTGATTCTATGTACATCGGCACGGGAGGTACGCCACAAACGCAGTCCAGCCCACCCAATGGAACGGCCCTGGTTACCACGATTTCGGGAGGCACCTTTCCCTTTGAATATGCTTGGCATACCCTGGAAACAACCCAGGCCATCACCGGACTGGAAGCCGGCACGTACACCGTTACGGTTTCCGACAAAAACGGATGCACCGCTACTGCAGAGGTGGTGGTAGAGCTCATGGTTAGCGCCGGGGAGGCCAACAACCAGGCGCTTATGTTGTACCCTAATCCGGCAACAAACTGGGTGCAGCTTTTGCTGCCTCCGGGAAACTGGTATTGGGAATTGAATGATACCGAAGGACGGATACTCCGCAGGGGAGCATGCAATACCGAGCGTGCTTTAATTGATCTGCAGGAATTACCCGTCGGAACTTTTCTGCTAAAAGCCTGGAATGAGCAGCAGACATGGGTTGGGCGAGTGTTGAAGCATTGAGACAGGCTAGTCCAGGAACACAGGCTTTTCATCTGCAGAATACTAAAAACAAAAAATCCCCTCCGACTTAACCGCCGGAGGGGATTTTTATTTCCTGAAATATTTTGAGGTTACTGAGCGCTGGAAACGAGCACAGAAATTTCGTTGTTCAAACATTCTGCGAAACCGCCATCTACTGAGAAAGACAACTTTTCGCCGTTGCTTTTAGTCACCTTTACCTCACCTTTTTGCAGGGAGGAAACAATGGCCGCATGCTTGTTCAGCATCTCGAATTGTCCTTCCGTGCCAGGTACAATCACAGATTTTACCTCACCGGAGAAGATTTCTTTTTCAGGACTAAGAATAACCAAATTCATAACAGATAGGAGTTATGAGTTACGAGATTGAGGTATGAAATATGCCGTGCATGTCTCATACCTCATATCTCATACCTCTATTATTTCGCTGCTTCTTCCATCATCTTCTTGCCTTTGGCAATCGCGTCGTCGATGGTACCAACGAGGTTGAATGCACCTTCCGGCAAGTCGTCGAGTTCACCGTCCATGATCATGTTAAAGCCGCGGATGGTTTCGTCGATTGGAACCAGTACGCCTTTCAGACCAGTGAACTGCTCAGCCACGTGGAACGGCTGCGACAGGAAGCGCTGTACGCGACGTGCGCGACCAACTACGAGTTTGTCCTCATCAGAAAGTTCTTCCATACCGAGGATGGCGATGATGTCCTGAAGTTCGTTGTAGCGCTGCAGGATCTGCTTCACACGCTGAGCGCAGCGGTAGTGCTCATCACCGATGATTTTCGGATCGAGGATACGGCTGGTAGAGTCGAGTGGGTCTACCGCAGGGTAGATACCGAGGGAGGCAATTTTACGGCTCAATACCGTGGTTGCGTCCAGGTGAGCGAAGGTAGTGGCGGGGGCCGGGTCAGTCAAGTCATCGGCAGGTACGTATACCGCTTGTACAGAGGTAATAGAACCGCGCTTTGTAGAAGTGATACGCTCCTGCATCACACCCATTTCTGTGGCGAGGGTAGGCTGGTAACCTACGGCCGATGGCATACGACCCAAAAGAGCCGATACCTCAGAGCCAGCCTGTGTGAAACGGAAGATATTATCTACGAAGAACAGGATGTCACGACCACCTGAAGGGTCTTTCAGGTCGCCATCGCGGAAGTACTCAGCCATGGTCAGACCGGAGAGTGCTACGCGGGCACGTGCGCCTGGTGGTTCGTTCATCTGACCGAATACCAGGGTAGCCTGTGATTTAGCCAGTTCCTTTTTATCTACTTTGGAAAGGTCCCAACCGCCTTCTTCCATAGAATGCTTAAAGTCCTCTCCGTATTTGATTACATTAGATTCGATCATCTCGCGGAGAAGGTCATTACCCTCACGCGTGCGCTCACCTACACCTGCGAAAACAGACATGCCGTCGTACGCTTTAGCGATGTTGTTGATGAGCTCCATAATCAATACGGTTTTGCCTACACCGGCGCCACCGAAGAGACCAATTTTACCACCTTTTGCGTATGGCTCAATCAGGTCAATAACTTTGATACCGGTGTAAAGGATTTCACGCTCGGTGGACAGATCTTCATATGCCGGTGGTTTGCGGTGGATCACGTAGGCGTCTTTGCCTTTTTCCACGTGACCGATACCGTCGATGGCTTCACCTACTACGTTGAAGAGGCGGCCACGAACTTGCTCACCAACAGGCATAGCGATTGGAGCGCCAGTGTCTACACATTCGATGCCACGCATCAGACCGTCGGTAGAGTCCATTGCGATGGTACGAACGCCGTCTTCACCGAGGTGGCGCTGCACTTCGAGTACCAGTTTGGTGCCATCGGCGCGGGTGATCTCAAGAGCGTTAAGAATTTCAGGCAGGCTGCTGTCTGGACCGCTGAAGTCAACGTCCACAACGGCGCCGATAATTTGTTTGATACGACCGATATTTGCCATAGTTGCGAATTATATTTGGTATCCGGTGCAGGTTTTGTGGCATCCGGCGACCGGAAAATGGATGCCCCTTTCAAAAAGCCGCGCAAAAGTACGATTCTTTTGGTAAAAAAAGCATTGTAATGGCTTTTTTTCACGCCAAAGAAAATTTTGAGGCAGCCGCCATCAGGCCTGATTCACAAACTTTTGATTATGAATGGACTTTCCCGTACCGGCTGCTTTAGTTGCCGGGAAATTTAGCATCATTCGGCAGCTGAAGCAACCGGTACGGGGAAGACGGTGCTCTCTTCCACCCACTTTTCATAGGCCTCATTGGCCCGCACCTCCAGGCGCATGATACATGGCACGTCGTAAGGATGTAATGCTTGTACAGCTTTTTCAAGCGTGGTTTCCAGCTCCAGGCGGGTTTTTAGCACCGATACCCATTCGTCTTTCTGTTGAACAGCCCCCTGCCACCAATAAGCGCTGCTAATGGGGAAAATATTGGCGCATGCTGCCAGTCTGCGCTCCACCAACGTATTAGAAATCTGCCGGGCGGTGACTTCGTCGGGGTGGGTGGTGTAAAAGAGGAGGAAGGGCATGAGTGGGGATTGTTAGGGTATTAAAGAGTCATTTGGGTCATTTTTTGGGTCATTAAAGGGTCATTTGGGTCATTGAGTGGCGTCAGCGCCTACCGTCTACCGTCCAAGCGTCTTTGAAAGAATAAAATTTACATACACCTCATCCGGATTCTGCAATCCCAGGCGGTTGTTGCTGAGGTGTACCAGACTAGGCAGAGCCATGTCTAATTGTGGGCCGTATTCTTTAAATATCAGTCGGTTGCCTTCTGCCCAGCGCGACCACTCCGGTTGTTCTTTATCAAATTTGTCACGGTCCAGGGCTTTCCAGAGTTCCTGAAGTGTGGAAAGTAAATCATCCTGTTGTGGCTCCAGGTTAGTGGCAAAGCCATTCAGGATAAGTTCCTGATCTTCCTCAGGCATATCAGCCTCGCCACTGAAAAACAAGGGAAGCCATTGCTTGGTGAGTTGCTCAAAATATTTGCCAGCCTCACTATAGTTTAATCCTGCCGAATGTATGGTTATTACATGCATCCGCAAAGCATCAAACATGGCATCGCCATAGGTATATTGTTCCCGCGCCAAACGGTCCAGAATAACCCGACTGCTCAAATGAAAATATGATTCAGCCATAGCCATAGCTTCTTCCCCGCCAAATCGGGCCGTCTCCGGCACGTATGGCTGCTCCTGCCAATCTCCACGACCCTCCATCCAGCCATCAAACGCCGGGCGCAATGTTTCTTCCATCCAGGCCTCCTCCCCGCGCATGCGTATGCGCAGGTGGGCCCCCTTTTCATCCTGATAACGAACGAAGAAGGCCCGTGCGCCACGAGTTGCCCAGATGTATTGCTGTAAAAACGGACGCAAACCGCGCACCAGAAATACATCCTGATTTTCAAGCGGGTAGAAGTGTATGGATAGCCAGGACATAGGTATGAGGTGGGCTTCGCTCGCTCCCGTAGCTTTGCTACGGGTTACTGGAGTAGTTTGACCGCTTCGCGGTCGGGTTTACCGTAGCTTTGCTACGGGTTACTGGAGTTTGACCGCTACGCGGTCGGGTTTACCGTAGCTTTGCTACGGGTTACTGGAGTTTGACCGCTACGCGGTCGGGTTTACCGTAGCTTTGCTACGGGTTACTGGAGTTTGACCGCTTCGCGGTCGGGTTTACCGTAGCTTTGCTACGGGTTACTGGAGTTTGACCGCTTCGCGGTCGGGTTTACCGTAGCTTTGCTACGGGTTACTGAAGTTTGACCGCTACGCGGTCGGATTTAGGCGCTCACCTGTACCGACCGCGTAGCGGTCAAACTTCAGTAACTCGTAGCAAAGCTACGAGATAAAAAAAGCCCTCAACTCGTAAAAGTCAAGGGCTCTTCTGTGTGGCGGAGGCAGGACTTGAACCTACGACCTTTGGGTTATGAGCCCAACGAGCTACCAACTGCTCCACTCCGCGATTTAGCGGCTGCAAAGGTAATAGTATTTATCTGACACTTCCAAATGGAAATGAAAAATAAGTCGATTTTAGTGCAAGTCAAGGCATTTTTCAGCCGCAGAAAGTCCTTGGTGAAAGGCTTCTTCAAAGAGCGACATACCTGCTAAATCCGTGTGTGCCAGTATGATACGAGGGTGTATAGGTTTCCGGACATCCCGTAACTCGGGCCCGGATAAAAATCCTTTTACCGGGCTAATCATGCCATGACCCCAGCGTTGGATGGTCATACTTTCCAGCCATTCGTCAATGGTCGGATGCGCCTGACGCAGATCGGAAAGCACAAACTCCTGCCAATGGGCTTCGTCGCGGGTGTATAGCTCCTTGCGCAGCGTCAGCGCATCCGGCCCGTCGAAGGCACAATAAAAGGTGATCACTTGCCGCTTGCGGAGTTGTGCCACTGATTGATGCTGGGCGTTGATATACCCCAATCCTTTAGCGCCATGAATGACATTATCCCAACATAAAGGCGTGCCGGAACCTGATGGGAGTTTATGTAATGCCAAGGTGGCCACCAGCCAGGGAGCATAATGAAAGGCATCCAGTTTGGTTGTTGGCTTGGGCAATACATGTTTGTTTACATACTGTGGTGTAGCCAAAATGACTTTTTCTGCCCGAAACAAAACAGACTCATTTTTAACAGCATCAAAAACCTTGACGGTAACCTCCTCTGTTCCCGGAATGACTTCATATGCCAGTTGGTTGGTTCGCCCTCGCCCTTTTAACGATTGAGCAAGCAGTTTTACGAGATGTCCGTTTCCTTCCGGCCAGGTCAATACATTATCCTGGATGCTTTTACGCGCTGCAAAATAGTGTATACCTGCCCATGCCGACACCAGTTCCAGGCCAACACCAAAATCATCCAGACAACAATAGCGTACATGTTCCAGTAGTTCCGGGGCGGAAAAGCCCTGCAGTTGCATCCATTCCGCCATGCTCAGCTGGTCCAGTTCCTGAAAAGAAGGATCATCGGAACTATTGCGCAGCGGAATATCGAACAGGTATTTCCCGTCAGCGCCGCGACGGGCCTTGAAGTCTTCCATTTTGTGGAAAAATGCCTGGATTTGCGCCTGATTTTCGGCAGACACCCCGTATTGCGGGATCAGGCCTTCCTGCCATTTTCCGCGTATGTACAAACGCGCCTGAGGTGCCGCACAAAGTGCCTGTTCCTGGTAAACCGGGTTGCCTTGTTCATCGAACTTTTCGATAATACCGTGATCGTGTAAAAACTGGATCAAAGCCTCATCTTCCCGGTTAGGTATGGGCAAATAATGCGCACCCAGCGGAAAGGCCGTGTGTTCGTTGCTGCCAGAGCGGGAGTTTCCGCCGGGCTGATCATCCATGTCCAGCAACAAAAAATCCTGGATGCCTTTTTGGTCAAGTGCCATGGCAGTGGTCAAACCACTGATGCCGCCACCAATAATCAGAAACCTAACCCGTTCCTCCCTTGTTATCGCCGGAAAATCCTTTACCCATAGCCGGTGTCCCAGTGTGGCCGGGGCACCAGAGAAACGTGCCACCAAGCGCCGTGCAGTTTGTTTGCAGGCATTCCAAAAGGTGGCCATGATGGACAATACCCCTAGTTGTTTCAGGAATCGACGGCGTCCCAAATCAATATTTACTCCATTCCTCATCAAAATATCGTACAAGAATTTGGTTGTCTAAACGATTGATTTCCACGTCTTTTTTAATCATATCTGCAGGGAAATCATCGTATTTGCCCAATTCGTAGTCGTAAAATTTTAGCCCGTCCACCCGCCTCAAAGGAGCCCGGTGTACAATAGTTGTTTCAGGTGCTGCCAGCATGAAGCCCCACTCTCCAAAACTGGGTACATATATATGGTATGGCCGCACCTCAGGAAATACAGAATGCATAGTGCGTTCCACACACCAAAACGCCTTGGGGGCAAAAAACGGAGATGTACTTTGTACCACCGCTAATCCATCCGGGTGCATAGCTTGCCGCAGGGTTTCGTAGAAATTCCGGGTGTACAATTTGCCAACACCGTAATTGGAGGGATCCGGAAAGTCAACAATAGCCACATCAAACATGGTTTTATTTTCCCGTAACCAGATAAAAGCATCAGCGTTGATCACTTTTACTTTGGGATGGCTGAGGGAATGATCGTTCAGGTTGTTCAGCAGGCTATTGTGCTGAAATAGATCCGTCATAGCACCATCCAGGTCTACCAATACTATTTCCTGTACCGAATCATATTTAAGGACTTCCCGCACCGCCAGGCCGTCGCCGCCGCCCAGCACCAGAACGCGATTCACCCTTGGCGCCAGCGACATAGCCGGGTGTACCAATGCTTCATGATATCGGTATTCATCCCGGGAACTGAATTGCAGATTGTTGTTCAGGTAGAGTTTCAGTTCATTGCGCACACGGGTAAGTACAATACGCTGGTAGGAACTGGATTGGTGGTAAATAACATCCTCGTTGTAGAGTTTTTCTTCAGAAAAGGAAAGGATTCGGTCAGCAAAAACAAATGCTGTGAGCAGCATGGAAAAGGCCAGAAAAGCCCTCAGCCGTAACCCGAAACCATTGCGGATTTCCTTTTTAAGCAAAAAACACAAGGCAACGGCAATGGCTACGTTCAGCAAACCAAAAAACAGGGAGGTGCGCAGCAAACCCAGTTTGGGAACCAGCACCAGCGGGAACAACAGGCTGGCAATCAATGCGCCCACATAATCAAATGACAACACATTGGAAACCAGGTCCTTAAAGGCTACCTTGTCCTTGAGCAGGGTCATTAATAGGGGAAGCTCAACTCCTACCAAACACCCTGTGATAAATACCAGGGAATAAAGCACCAATTCAAAATGACCATGGTAATCAAACAGGAAAAAAAGGATCACTGAGCTGAATCCACCCACCAATCCCACCAGGATCTCAATGTCAATAAATTTATCTAAGAGATTGTGGCTCAGGTACTTGGCAAAATAAGAGCCCACGCCCATCGAGAACAGGTAAATCCCTATCACAAAAGAAAACTGCCGAACGGAATCGCCCAGCAGGTAACTGGCCAAGGCCCCTGCCACCAGTTCATAAACCAGGCCGCAGGTAGCAATGACAAAAACTGAAAACAGCAGCAAATATTCAAGCCGTAGCCACTTGCTACCCATGAATAGCAGCGCTGATGATCATAGCTGTGGCAATAATCATGGAGCCGAAAATGATGGCCACGGCGGTATTGTTGTTCTTGGTGATTTCCGCCCAGGTGTTCTCAGGTGTAATTTTTTCGATGATAAAATAGGCGCCTATCCAAACCAGGATACCCAGAATGGAAAAAATAACGGCGGAGATAAGTGGGTGGGTGATGGCGTGATCCATAATGTTAGGATGTTATTTATGCCGGAAGCGCAGACCGGTTGCACGGTTTTGCTGATCCGGTTTAATGGTTTCGGTTTGTTTACAGGTAAAACATTCTTTTCCACTCAGGTTGTAGTAGAAGTAAAACCCCATCACCCCTGTTCCTAACAGCAAGGCAAAGAGGTTTTGACGGGCGAATGCAAGTATTTTATTCGTTTGCATGGTTATGGGTAGTTACTCAGTTTCAGGGGGGAAGTCGCTAAGCATCCAGCGTTGCTGCTCGTAATGCGAACGGTAGATAAGCAGGATAATAAAGGCCGCTACCAGAATGATCAGGCAGGTAAGCAGGTTCCAGAAAGTGGATGCCTGTGCAATAACTGTATATCTCAATGAGGTGATATTGGAGTCGCCGGAGTTTTTGGCTACTTGCAGGTCCAGATGATAATTGCCCGGGGCTACACCACAGATTTTGATACTTGGGTTGTTGCTGCCCTCTGCCCAACTTTCACCACCATCTACCCCAAAGTAATAGGCAATATCAACCGAGCCGTATCGTTCCTCCCTGGTATCTTCATTCACCAGGGTAAAATCAGCAGCCACCCAAGAGTTTTGAACCGGAGCTGATAGTTTAATTTCCAATGGGCCGGTAGTTCCGGATACCTTAAAAGACGGACTTACATGGCTCACTTCTGCTACACTGTCGGGCAGCATGACCAGGTCTTTAAGCACCTGACGACTCGGATAAGTAAAGGTAAAAAACAGTTGATAAAGCGTCAGAAAAAAGCCAAAAGCGCCAACAATCAACCCGAAATGAACCATGTTTGTGGGGAATGGCTGCAGCATGCCAACTCCCTCTTGACGTGTTGGGTTGTACGTAGGGAAGGCCTCCTGCATCTCTTTTCCAGACACATACCTGGCTTCGAAGGTGTATGTAACCGGATCACCCTCGGCTCGCTCTAATAAAACGGCTTTGGGGGGCGATACAAAATCTTTGGCATGACCGGTTGTTGGAAGGGTTTCTTCAAAAAAGCCGGAAAGGAATTCTGTTTTGAATTGGGAGTCGTGAAAAAGACGATAGGTGTCATCGCCATGCTGCAACTCGTATTGGCTTCGGATATCATGCTGAAGACTGGGATCTGTTACTTCTTTGGCCAGTGTCCAGTGACCATTGTATTCACTCAGGAAGCATTCCTCACCGTCTCTATTCCGAAGGGTATATTCCTGCCATCCGAAAGGTTCGGAAACTGGAAATTTGATGCAGGCATTGGTTACTTCCCAGCGTATGCCATCCAATACCCCGAACTGACCAATATGAAGGTGAAGCACTATCCGGTTGGCAGACTGGATTTTGGTCTGTTGAATAGTGCCATCTTCCTTTTTGGAAAACAAGGTGTAGCATTTCGGGCAGCCGAAATGTTTCCAGGAAGATGGAAAATTTAGTTCAGTAGTATGTTGGCAATGAGGGCATTGGATGTTCATCGGAACAGTTCCTGTTGCTTTGTGATTTCAGCGCCAAAGTACACAACATTTTGATTTGCCAGCGCCCTCACCTTGTCTTCATTTCGGTTGCTGTAATTACACAGGTAAATATCCAGCGTCAGAAATCCGAATTCCGGCCAGGTATGGATGCAAATGTGCGATTCAGCCAGGCAGATGGCCACTGTAAAGCCTGCGCCTTCGAACTGATGCGCTGCTTCACCCACTACCTGCAAACCGTTGGCCGGCAACAAAGGCCTGATAAAGGTCAGCCAGGCATTCATGTCGCGCAGCAAATCCTCCCGTGGAGTTTTCAGGCTTAGTAAACAATGCAATCCGGGCTGGTAAGTCATGTAAGGCTTTAAGTAAACAACAGTGGGCAAATGTATGGGAAGAAAGATCTGTCGGCAAGTTAAGATCCTATAAGCGTACGGCAGCGCTCGACCATCCCGGATGAAAGTTAGACGAAGTTTAGTTAAAACTGGTTAAAACCTGTTAGAAAAAGGTGAATCCAGGCAACCACGCAAAAAATATTTAGGAACTGCCTGTAACCTTGTGCAGCAATTGGCCGTCTGGCAGTGTAGTTGGTTTATGGGGTTTATGGGGTTTATGTATCCCGGAATGATATTACGGGATGTTTATGGGTTTATAGACCTGCGTTTTCCCGGCCACCTTGAATTGATATAGCCATTTGGTCCATTCAAACTATTTTTTGACATACAAAACGACAAAAGTTATGAAAAACAAGCAAATCTTTCTCTTCGTATTAGTGCTTTTTGCCGCTATGAACAGCCTTTTCGCTCAAAAAGAAGAAACAATAGCGGGCAATCGTGGACTTGGATTTTCCGGTATTTGGGGTGGTTCTAAACACCAACTCGCAAACTTTAACCAAAACAACACCAACAGCTATATGGCTGGCGGTTTCTTCGGGCTCGAATTTGGCAAGTCACTGCTGTTGGGTTGGGGACATTACAATCTGGTAGATGAATTCAAGTGGGATGATATTGAAAACCAGCAGTTTGATATGCGCTGGAACCCGATGCTGGTGCAGTATGGTTTTCGCAACTATAAGGCTGTACACCCTCAGATCGGGGTAGAACTTGGTCGTGGCCGGGTAGAACTGGGTGATTCTCGCGACCGGATCTTTGTGGTTCAACCTTCTGCGGGCATGGAAATCAATGTATTCCGCTGGTTTCATATTGGCTTAGACGGCGGTTATCGTTTTGTCAATGACAGTAGTATTGCCGGCTTAAGCAATGAAGACCTCAGCGGTTGGTTTGCGCAGGCATCCCTCAAATTCGGTTTTTCCTGGGGCCGCTATTACAAGAAGAAAAGCACACCCAAGTCTTCTTATGAAGATTAATAAGGGTTGACACAAAGGCACAAAGACACAAAGGCACAAAGACGCGAAGGCACAAAGACGCGAAGGCACAAAGACATGAAGGCCTTTATGCCTTCGCTTTTTCCACGAAGGTATTATTTGGCTTCAGCCAAATAATACCTTCGTGTCTTCGTGTCTTCGTGTCTTCGTGTCTTCGTGTCTTCGTGTCTTCGTACCACCTTTTGTACCTTTACCCCCATGGAACCCTTACATTTTCAAGCCTCTTTGGAATCATCTGCCAACAACCTTTGGGGCGCGCATTTTAAGGTGCCGCCATTGGTTGCAGCAACACTCTCCGAAGCGCGTGAGGATCGCAGGGTGGTTTGCCGGCTGAACGATCGGGTGGAGTATCAATGTGCATTGGTGCCTTTCGGACAAGGGCAACTAGTAATCACGGTAAATAAGAAAATTCAGACCCAACTAAAAATCAAGGAAGGCTCTGTGCTTCAGGTGAGTTTATGGCCGGATGAAAGTGAATACGGATTGCCCATGCCGGAAGAACTAAAAGAGGTGTTGGAGCAGGATGAAGAAGGAAACCGGATATTCCATGCCCTGACTCCCGGTAAAATCCGCACCTTGCTTTATTTGGCAGGGCAACCTAAAAGTTCGGATATCCGCTTACGCAGATCAATTGCCATTTTGGATCACCTGATACAAAACAATGGAAAAATTGACTTTAAAATGCTGAATCAGGCCATGCGGGAGCAGCCTTGAACCGTAACTTTTTGTCTTTCATCAGGCTATTTTCGGCAAAGGGTAAAGATTTTCACCTTTTCACCCAACCCTTGTATCATATTTGACCGTACTTTTGCTGTTCGCTTTACACGAAAACTGTAAATAAATCGTTTTGCCTCAAAATATCATCTGCTTCTGGCCTAAACTTTCACACCCGATGTTTCGCAAATTCTTGCTTTTTATTCTTCTTGCAGGCGTTTCGGGCCTCTTTGCGTTTCGGACGGATCCGTTTTCCCACGATCGCCCCTTCCCCGTTAATTCCCTGATTGCTCAATTCTTTATTGAAGGCTTGAGGGATTTGCCTGCTGCGCCGTTGGAAACAGTAGCCGCAGAGGCTGATACAGCTGCCGGGTTGCGTGTGATGATGCTCAATTCCTTTGCCTACGATAGTGACTATGCCTTGAAGGTACAGCGCATGATCCAGCGGAGAATGCCTGCCAGTTCATTCACGCAATTTGAGGAAGGAAGCTCAGACGATTTGAACACGGCTTTACAAGGGCAGGAAGCGGTGGTTATTGCGTATCCGGCAGGAGGCGCACCGGATTTGATCAAAGCTTACGGCAAAATACTGAATCAATTTGTCAAACAAGGTGGCTTGGTGTTAATGACCGGTACCCATGAATTTGGCGTACTACAACAGCTAAGTTTGTTTGAATTGGACTACGGCTACTATTGCAAAGAACGCAGCGTAGGCCAGTCTCAACCTGAACACCCGCTTTTTCAAGGCGTTGGAGCAGATTTTTCCTCGGAAGTTTACCAATATCCCCTGGATATTTCCGATCCGGGCTTTGTGACCCTGGCAGACGTACGCGGTTATCCATTCATGGGTTACAAGCAAATTGGTTCCGGCAAAGTGGTTTATCTGGGATTGGAATATTACTTCGACGAACCTCAATCGGCCAAATTGCTGGTAAATGCCCTTCGCTGGGCAGCCAAACCACGCGTTAAGCGCAGTGAAGTGGTTTTGTACGCCGGTAAGGGCTTCCAAAAGCCCAATGTGTTCGATCTGAAGATCTATCCTAACCCTTATGTAAGCAAGGCTACCCTCGATATTGAAATTTCCAAACCCACTTCTCTGGCCGTGGAAATGACCGACGAGCTGGGCCGACAGGTAGCTGTCTTGCTGCCGCGTCGTAACCTTGCTACGGGCTTGTACCGTCTGGAATTGCCAAATCTTGACCCGGGTATTTATCTGGTTCAATGTATTAGCAGTGAAGGCACTGAAGTGCGGAAGGTGGTGAAGGCTGCCGAAAACTGATGCTGGTTCATCCGTTTCAAAAAAGCCGCTCCGGGAAACTGGAGCGGCTTTTTTGTTTTAGACCTCGCAGGTTCTGGATCTAGACCTCGTTTTAAAAGCCTTCGAGGTCTGTCCGCAGATGACAAACTCACTACCTTTAATGGCATTGATTTTAATTAATCACCGGAGTTTGCTATTCTTGTACTTCAAAAACACACCAAACCACTTATGACACCTAAACTACTTCCCGTTCTGGCCTGCCTTTTTTGTTTCCAACTGGCTAATGCGCAACAATCCTTTACCCTCACCCCGAATCCGGTGGTAGGAGTGCCTGAAGAGAATTACCTCGTTAAAGCAATTGCAACCTTTAAAAACCTGTCGTCTACCACAGATACGTTTCAATGGACCCGGGTGGTGCTGCAAATGGATCCGGATACCAATTGTGTGTTGCCGGTTACGGATCCATATGTGCATTGGTATCATGGCTTTAGCCAGCGTACTTTTCATATGGCGCCCAATCAGGAAGGGCCGTTGGGGGTTGAATTGTACGATTTTGATGAAACCGGATGTTGTGCCATTGTTTTATTAAAAGTCAAAAAGCTAACCCCTCCGGTAGATTCGCTGGATGGGCTATACCAGCTCCGCGATTGTCAGTTGCTGGCGGCCCCCGAGCCGGATGCAGCACAAATCAACTTATATCCCAACCCGGCAAATGCCTGGTTTGCCCTGCAACATGCGGAAAAAGTTGCCGCCCTGACACTGATAGATGCTGAAGGGAAAGTGGCTCGGCGCATGAAAGCCCGTCCGGATCATCACTATCCACTGATAACAGAACCAACCGGACAATACTATCTGGTGCTGGAAAATGAACAAGGTAAAACGCTTCAGGTGCTGGAGTTTTTTAAGCAATAAACTTTAGGTGGACAGAGGCGTTACTCTTGTGTACCTTTGCGGCCGAAAAACCCGCACTGCGAAAGTTATGCAACAGCCCGCACCATATCAGCCACACCACAAAGTTCGTCTCGTTACTGCCGCCTCCCTGTTTGATGGCCACGATGCCGCCATCAACATCATGCGCCGCATTATGCAAAGCAGCGGCGCCGAGATCATTCACCTGGGTCACAATCGTTCTGTACAGGAAATTGTGGATTGTGCCATTCAGGAGGATGTGCAGGGTATTGCCATTACCAGCTACCAGGGAGGGCACAACGAATATTTCAAATACATGTACGATCTGCTCAAGGAACGCGGAGCCGGTCATATCAAAATATTCGGCGGCGGCGGCGGCACTATTTTGCCTTCCGAAATCCAGGAATTACATGATTATGGTATCGCACGTATCTATCACCCTGATGATGGCCGCGCTATGGGTTTGCAGGGCATGATCAATGATGTGCTCCAGAAATGCGATTTCCCGATTGGTTTTTCCGTTAATGGTGAAATGAAATCGCTTGAGGCGCTCAAACCAGGCGAAAAACTCAGCGCTAATAACCAGCGCAACAACATAGTAGCCCGCCTCATATCCATTGCGGAGAACAATCCGGAGTTGTATGAAAAAGAAGTGGCTCCCAAGCTGAAATCCTTATTTCCGGAAACAGGTCCTGCAGCATCACCGATCCTGGGTATCACCGGCACTGGCGGCGCCGGCAAATCCTCCATGGTAGATGAACTGGTGCGCCGTTTCCTGCTGGATTTTGAGGATAAAACCATTGCCATCGTATCCGTAGACCCTTCCAAGCGTAAAACCGGCGGCGCCCTGCTTGGCGACCGGATCCGGATGAATGCCATCAACAATCAGCGCGTGTATATGCGCTCGCTCGCCACGCGCCAGAGCAACCTGGCACTGTCGAAATACGTGCAATCAGC
This sequence comes from Saprospiraceae bacterium, assembly GCA_044347755.1. Lineage (GTDB taxonomy): Bacteria > Bacteroidota > Bacteroidia > Chitinophagales > Saprospiraceae > M3007. The sequence continues at coordinate 18,901 of JBIKUE010000023.1, read as the reverse complement.
GGTGGAAATCCTGAAAGCGGCCGGGTTTGATCTCATCGTGCTGGAAACCTCTGGTATCGGCCAAAGCGATACAGAAATCATTGATCACTCCAACGTGTCGCTGTACGTGATGACCCCGGAATTCGGGGCCGCCACGCAACTGGAAAAGATTGACATGCTGGATTTTGCGGATGTGATTGCCATCAATAAGTTCGATAAACGTGGTGCGTTAGATGCCCTGCGAGATGTGCGTAAACAGGTGCAGCGCAACCGCAATGCCTGGGATAAACAGGTAGACGACATGCCGGTATTTGGCTGTATTGCCAGCCAGTTCAATGACCCCGGTGTGAACCAGCTTTACCAGCGCATCATGGAATTGCTGGCCGAAAAATGCAATCCGGCGCTTCTTTCAGGTCATAAGCTGATCAGTGGTGACTCGGAAAAGGTGTACATCATCCCACCGGCCCGGGTGCGTTATTTGAGTGAAATCAGCGAAAATAACCGCAAATACGACGAGTGGGTAGATAAGCAGGTGGCCATGGCGCGGCGCTGGTTCGGGTATGAAATCACATTGAAATCTTTGAATGCACAGAAAGATGCTGTGCTGATGGAGCACCTGAACAAGCTGATTACCGAGGTGAAAAAAGACCTCGACGGCGAGTGTCTGCGCATTCTGGAAGGCTGGGAAGAAAAGAAAAGCCAATACGCCGCTGACCAATATATCTATCTGGTGCGTGGCAAGGAGATCAAGGTAGAAACCAAAAGTGAGAGTCTCAGTCGATTAAAAATCCCGAAAGTATGTTTGCCAAAATGGGCAGATTACGGAGAGGTCTTGCGCTGGTGTTTGCAGGAAAATGTGCCGGGTGAATTTCCCTACACCGCCGGGGTGTTCCCCTTCAAACGTGAGGGTGAAGATCCCACGCGCATGTTTGCAGGCGAGGGTGGTCCGGAGCGCACCAACCGTCGTTTCCATTATGTTTCTGCCGGCTTGCCGGCAGCACGTTTGTCTACGGCTTTCGATTCGGTGACTTTGTACGGGGAAGATCCGGATTATCGTCCGGATATCTACGGCAAAGTAGGCAACTCCGGCGTATCGGTATGCTGCCTGGACGACGCCAAAAAGCTCTATTCCGGGTTTGATCTTTGCGACCCGAAGACCTCCGTTTCCATGACCATCAATGGTCCGGCGGCTACCATTGCGGCATTTTTCATGAATGCAGCCATTGATCAGCAGTGCGAAAAGTATATCCGTGAGCATGGTTTGGAGCATCTGGTGGAAGCCAGACTCAAAGAAAAATACGATTCCAGAGGCATGGAACGTCCACGTTATCATGGCGAATTACCAGAGGGGAATAACGGTTTGGGTTTGATGTTGCTGGGCATTACCGGCAATGAAATTCTGGAACCTGCAGTATACAACGATTTGAAAGCCAAGGCTTTGCAGTCGGTGCGCGGTACCGTGCAGGCAGATATTTTGAAAGAAGACCAGGCGCAGAACACCTGTATTTTCAGCACCGAATTTTCCCTTCGGGTGATGGGCGATGTGCAGGAATATTTCATTCAGAACAAGGTGCGCAATTTCTACTCGGTGTCTATTTCCGGGTACCACATTGCCGAGGCAGGCGCCAACCCCATTTCGCAGTTGGCCTTTACCCTGAGCAATGGCTTTACGTTTGTGGAGTATTACCGTTCCCGGGGCATGAACGTGGACGATTTTGCGCCCAACCTGTCGTTCTTCTTCTCTAACGGAGTGGACCCGGAATATGCCGTGATTGGCAGGGTGGCGCGCCGCATCTGGGCCAAGGCCATGAAACGTCTGTATGGCGCCAATGAGCGCAGCCAGATGCTGAAGTACCATATTCAGACCTCCGGACGCAGTTTGCACGCACAGGAAATTGCGTTTAATGACATCCGTACCACGCTGCAGGCGCTGTATGCCATTTACGACAACTGCAACTCCCTGCATACCAACGCCTACGACGAGGCCATTACCACGCCGACAGAGGAATCCGTGCGTCGCGCCATGGCCATTCAGTTGATCATCAACAAAGAGCTGGGTCTGGCCAAAAACGAAAACCCGCTGCAGGGTTCCTTCATCATTGAAGAACTGACCGATCTGGTAGAAGAAGCGGTTCTGATAGAATTCGACCGCATCACCGAGCGCGGCGGCGTGTTGGGCGCCATGGAAACCATGTACCAGCGCGGGAAGATCCAGGAGGAGAGCCTGTATTACGAAACCCTCAAGCATACCGGCGAGCTGCCGTTGATTGGGGTGAATACGTTTTTGAGCAAAGAAGGCTCTCCAACTATTTTGCCGGCAGAGGTAATCCGTGCGGAAGAGTGGGAAAAAGAGGCTCAGATTCAAACCCTGCAGAACTTGCACAAAGCCAACGAATTACAGGCTGCGGCAGCCTTGCGCAAATTGCAACGTACCGCTGTGGAAAACGGTAATGTTTTCGCTGAACTCATGGAAGCGGTGAAGGTTTGTTCCCTGGGGAAGATCACCAATGCGATGTATGAGGTAGGGGGGCAGTACCGGAGGAATATGTGATCAGGGGTTGCGGTGTGGGAGTTTTTTACCTAACTTTGTAAAAAATACGATCATGACTTTGCAATTGGAAATTACCAACCCACAAGATGCGGAAGTCATCCTGGCATTGGTACAGAGGTTAAAAATACCTTTCAAGCAGATACCTGCAAAGGTTCCTTCCAAGTCGGAGCGAGAAAAGGCTATTGAACGAATCCGCAATTTCAAAGCCACCGAACCGTCTTCTTTTGGAGATGCGCTGGAATGGCAGGTCAGAGAGCGGGAGGATAGGTATTTGCCATTTGATCTGTAGTTTACCTAAATTAAATAAATCAATAAGGCTAAAAACTTACGTGATGCAAAAACTGACGATTAAAAACCAATTCATGGGTGTAAGACCATGTGAGATTGAGTTTACAAAGTTTTTATTGTTGATTGGAGAACAGGCAAGTGGAAAAAGTACGATAGCTAAGTTGATTTTCTTTTTTCAAACACTACCTGACGCATTGTATGAAGGTGCTATAAATGCAAGACAGAATTCATCTACTTTTGACTATATAGCACATATAAATAAAATAGCTCGTCAGCGATTTTTAGAAACGTTTGGTCCTACTAGTAGGAATGAAGGCTTCGAAATTTCATTTCAATACAATCATTCAAGCTCACTAAAAATATACCAAGGCGCTGATAGAATGACATATGCTGAGTTTTCTGATTCCTTCGGTTTTAGTCTGGGGGGTGTAGTTAAAAGCTATGTAAATGGTATTAAAATAGATATTGACCAGTCGCTTGAGGAAGTGCGAATTCGTCAAATACTTAGAGCTGATTTAGATAGGCTATTTAGCCGTGAAACGACACAGCATAACTATATAATAGCTAGTAGAAGTGTCTTGGTAGGATACCCAGAAACCTTTGAAAAGGTAATTGAACAGGAATATGAAAAGCTATTAGAGGATGAAGTGAAAAAGGAGGATTTTGAAAAGAGACAGAGATTAGGTAATGAGTTATTGCTTTACCAATTTGTAAATTGGTCTAAGGGAGTGCGAAATATTTTTAAAAATAATGGTCAGACCTTCGAAAGAGTTGCATATATTCTTGAGAATCGAGAAGACTTACAATACATTATGCAAATTGTAAAAAATGTACTCAAAGGTCAATACCGAAGTTCTGAGGCGGGAGAAGTAATTATACCAAATGGTTCAACTCAAAAGGTCGCTTTAAAAGATGCTTCTTCCGGGCAACAAGAGGTATTAAGATTATTACAAGGTATATTTCTGGCAATAGGACTCCCCAATCGGAAGGAGTTCTTTGTAGTTGAAGAGCCCGAAGCACATTTGTTCCCATTAGCGCAAAAAGAGTTAATAAATGCGTTTGCAGTTTTTCTGAATTCAATTCCTCAAGGTAGAATGGTCATTACTACCCACAGTCCTTATGTTTTATCGTGTATAAATATCTTGCTTTTTGCAAATTATGTTTCTTCAAATGCCGAGAAAAGTAGTCATAGGGGGGAGATTGCTGAAATCCCTCGTTCCTACTGGCTTAATTCCTCTTATTTTAATGCATACTCACTTGGTCAATCCGAAGAATACTGTATCAATATTAAGGATATTGATACAGGACTAATTGCCCAAAATTATTTAGATTTAATTTCAGAGCAGCTGGGCAGTGAGTACCAAGACCTTTATAATCTACTATTAAGCTAAATTGTATGAGCACATATAGGACAAATCTTGAGCTGGTGGGAAAGTTTATAACCAGAAAAGGCAATCAATTTGAAATAAAACAGCCAAGTTTTTGGCTGAATGATGTCACCCAAGCTAATGGTACTAAGAGAATTGAGGTAGCATTTAAATCAATTGCAAATCACATAAAATTAAGGCAGGAGGTCAATAACTTGTGTACCGTATTCCAAGTTGATGGGAATGATGGTGTTTTTGAAAAAAATGGCTTGCCTGTTGAAGATATTACTATGTTCTCGTTTTTTGAGGGGAGAGCTAATGATGTCAAGTCGGTTAAAACACCTGGTGACTGTGATTGTTTGATAATTAGTAAAGAGTGGCATTTTTTGGAGTTTAAAACTGATGCTACATCTAATAATATCCAACAGGCTAATGATAATCGAGAAAAAGGTGAAGCACAATTGGCAAAATCCATGTCGTCTTTCAGGGCGCGCATAAAAGATGATATAATTCGATATAATTGTGTACTCGTTGTTCCACCTTCTTTTCCTAAATTTAAGGCATCAATGGTAAATAGAAGCTTGAAGTTTCTAAAGAAATTTGATGCCCCTCTTTATGAAGTTTCCACCTCTGGAATTGAATGTTATGACTTGATTTAGTAGATGTTGATTAGAACCATGCTCACCATCCACTTCACCTCCTTCCCAACCCTCCACACGCCACGACTGCTCCTGCGGGAAGTCTTTCCGTCAGATGCTGCGGCTGTTTTCCGGATGCGATCTGATCCGGAAGCAATGCGGTATATAGGCAAGAAACCCATGCAGGATATCAGTGAGGCAGAAGAGCATGTGGAATCTTATATCCAGGGCTTTGCCCAAAACGAGGCGGTCAACTGGGCCATTTGCCTGAAAGAAAATCCGGTATTATTGATTGGCACCCTGGGCTTCTGGCGCATGGATAAGGTGAATCACCGGGTGGAAATCGGGTATACACTTAGCTCGGAGTATTGGCGCAAGGGTATCATGGATGAAGCCATGGGAGCAGCCATTGAGTATTGTTTCCGGGAAATGAATTTCCACAGTATTGAGGCCAATACCGATCCGGAAAACGAAGCTTCCGGTAAAATACTGGAAAAGCATGGATTTGTGGTGGAGGCCTATTTCCGGGAGAATTTTTATTTCGACGGGTTGTTTCTGGATTCCCGGATTTATTCCAAACTGAATCCATATCACACCAAAGCCTGAATTTTTACCGACCTTTGAGCGCTCCAAGCGCATGAATCGCCTTTATTACCTTCTGCTGGCTCTGTTACCCTTGTTTTGTGCTACTTCAACGTTTGCACAAATCATTGGGCGGGATTCTATCCCCAATGCATCGCGCCGCGATTCCTCTATCACAGTATTAGGTGTGCCTCTGATATTTTTTACCCCTGATACCCGATGGGGCGCTGGTTTGGCCGGCATCATTACCTTTCCTACCAGGCCCCGGCGCTCCAGTCTGACGTTTAACGCTTCATATACCCAAAACAAGCAGTTACAGATATTTTTTCCATTCAGCTTTCTGGGCAACCGCAACCGCTGGCGGGTGTACGGTGAGTTGGGTTGGTATCGATTTTTGTTTCGTTATTTCGGCATTGGTAACAAGGTGCCAAATGATTATGTAGAGACGTTTACCGCCAGATACCCAAGAATACGGGTAACGGCGGCTACCAATGTGAAGGCAAAAAACCTGGTTGGAATACGGTTTTATCTGGATAATTACATCATTGCATCCTCCTCGGCTGGAGGGGAAATTGCACAGGGGTTGGCTCCGGGGTCTGGAGGTGGCTTGACTTCTTCAGTAGGCCCGGTCTGGATTGCGGACTCCCGGGATAATCCATTTTACCCCAGAACCGGATTGCTGGCTGAAGGCGCACTCACTGGCGAACACAAACTGACAGGCAGTGATTTTCTGTTTGCCCGTTGTTCACTGGATGTAGCTAAATATTTTCCGATTGGAAAACATAATGTGTTGGCATTGAATGCTATTGGAATTTTTACTGCAGGGGATGTTCCCTTTTTTCAATTGCCACAAATTGGCGGTCCTCGACGATTGCGCGGCTATCCGGACGGAAAATTTAGGGATAAACACCTGGTAATGGCCCAGGCAGAACTTCGGTTTAATATTTACTGGCGGTTTAAAGGGGTGGTTTTTGCGGGTGCTGGAACTGTATTTGGCAAAGCCAATGAAGCTGCCCGAATCAGGCCCAATGCAGGCGCCGGGCTCCGTGTGGAATTTGACCGCAGGCAAAAGCTGCACCTCCGTCTGGACTATGGTTTTGGAGAAGGCAAGGGCAACTCCGGGCTTTATGTAACAATCGGAGAAGCGTTTTGATGGACGATGTAACGATGGACTTGTGGTTGTTGAATATGAAAAGATATATTACCCCGAGCACAAATCCATCGTTACATCGTCCATCGTTACATCGTCCATCGTTACAATCGTTTCGCTTTTTTTTCCGACCTTCGCAGCCATAATCAAAAACAATCCTATGGGCGCACTGAAATACAACCGCATTCTCCTCAAACTCTCTGGCGAAAGCCTGATGGGGCAGCAAAAATTTGGTATCACAGCCGATATGCTCCAACATTATGCTCTGCAAATCAAGCAGTTGCGTGATATGGGGGTGGAAGTAGCGGTGGTCATTGGTGGCGGGAACATATTCCGCGGCATTCAGGCCGATGGAACGGGCATTGAAGGCGTTACCGGCGATTATATGGGCATGTTGGCTACTGTAATCAATGGCCTTGCTTTGCAAAGCGCTCTGGAAAGTATCGGCGTTCAAACCCGCCTCATGACGGCCCTGAAAATGGAGAGTGTGGCGGAACCATACATTCGCCGTCGGGCTATCCGGCACCTGGAAAAAGGACGCATAGTGATCTGCGCAGCCGGTACGGGTAATCCATTTTTCACCACCGACTCTGCTGCTGCTCTTCGTGCCAATGAAATCGGCGCCCATGCCATCCTTAAAGGCACCCGCGTAGACGGTATTTACACGGCCGATCCGGAAAAAGATCCCATGGCGGTAAAATTTGACCACCTAACCTTTGCCAAAGTAATCAGCCTGGGGCTGGAGGTTATGGATATGACAGCCTTTACCCTATGCCGGGAGCATAATATGCCGATCATTGTATTCGACATCAACCAGCCGGATAATTTGCCGGATATTGTTTTAGGTAAGGCAGTGGGAACCTTGGTAGAAGGGTAGGGCGGCATAGTTTTATACCTCCCAAAAGTGTTGCCACCCCAGCACAGTTGCTTTTTCGCGTATTTGGTGTTCTTCCCCACCATAAATCACATATGATTTATGTGCCGGCAGGGATTCGTTTTTTTGCAGAAAATCAAGGTTCTTAAAGAACTCAGGTTTGATGGTTTTGCCTGATTTGATCTCCACCAGTTTGAGTAAACCTTGCTCTTCCAATACACAATCTACCTCTCGGCCTGTACTGTCGCGCCAGTAATAAATATTTGGGCGAATACCCTGATGGTAGCGCCATTTGGCTAATTCTGCAATAATCCAGTTTTCAAAAATGGCTCCTTTTTGAAAGTAATTATCCAATTGTTCAGCAGATTGAATGCCTAACAGGTAACAAGCCAGCCCTGTATCATAAAAGAATAATCTGGGTGTTTTAACCAACCTTTTTTGGAAGTTTCGGTAATAAGGTCGCTGCAAAAAAACGGCAAAGCTTGTTTCCAATACGGATAGCCAACGCTTAACGGTTGGTACGCTAACCCCAATTTCGATGGCTATAGTACTCATATTGAATTGCTGCCCACACATACCTGCACAAATTTTCATAAACGATTGAAAGGTTGCCAGATCCCCAACATTCAATAACTGCCTGACATCTCGTTCCAGGTATGTTTGCAGGTATGAGGAATAGAAGAGGTGTGGAGGTGTATGACGACTGTACAGATCCGGAAAAGCACCCCGAAAAATACGCTCCTCCACGCTTGAAGCTGGAAGCCCCCCCGATAGAATCTCTGAATGTGAAAATGGAAGTAGTACGAATATCGCTACCCGACCGGCCAGACTTTGGGTTATTTTTTCAGACATCAGAAAATGCTGCGATCCTGTGAGGATATAAAGTCCGGTTTGACGAAGTTCATCTACCGTAATTTGGATATAAGAAAACAACTCGGGAGCATATTGCGCCTCGTCAATAATGAGCCGAACCCCATAGGATGTCAAAAAACCCCTGGGGTCTTCGTTGGCATAGGCTCTAAGTGCGGGGTCTTCCAGCGTAACATATCGAAATTCAGGGAACAGGCTGCGCACCAGAGTGGTTTTTCCGGATTGTCGGGGCCCGGTGAGGGAAAGCACTGGAAAATACTGTAAGGCTTCCTGAAGTTTGGGTGCAATTAGCCTGTTAATCATATCCATGATTTGTGCAAATTTAATATCCTATGTTAAATTTGCACAAAAGTATTATTATTTTCAAAAAACACAGTCGGCATTGTTGGGCATTTAAGTTCTTTGTTCCCTCAATTGTTATCATGGATAAAATACCTCCCGCTGAAGTTGTGGTCAAAAAAGGCACCGATAAAAAGCTGCTCAGTCCACAGCAAAAAGAATTCAACCGTCTTTCCAAGAAAATTGCTCAAGCCCGAAAGGAGATTCAGGAGCTTACAGCACTGGGCGATCGGGTGCGCCGGCGCGCTTCCACAGAGCTAAAACCCTTGGTTGATAAGCACCAGACCTGCCGCGCCGATATGGTGCGCTTGTTGGATCGTATGGTGCGTCAGTATAAATTCAATAAGACCCAGACCCGAAAACTCATCCACATCATCGGAGAGATGTGCCTTGAGCTGGCACCTGAAGGATTTGAGGATTTGAAAGACATCTACAACTTTCACCACCCGGATCAGGATTTTGATACCGTTAATGAAGAAGCAGATGACCTTACCGCGGCTATGATGAAAGATTTGGTGAGCGAGATGTTTGGGATTGATTTGGACGACGATGTGGACCTTGATACTCCTGAAAAATTTCAGGCTCACCTGGCCCAAAAAATGGCAGAACGAGCAGCTGAAGCAGAACGTCTTGCCAGCGAAACCAAAACTCGAGCCGCTGAAAAACCCAAAACGGACCGGCAGCTTAAAGCCGAAGCCAAAAAGGCTGCTCAGGAGGAAAAACGCAAAGAAGAAGAAAAGAAAATATCAAAGACTGTACGGGAAGTGTACATGGATCTGGTAAAGGCTTTCCATCCCGATCGTGAGCCGGATGCCGAAGAAAAGATCCGCAAAACCGCCATTCTACAGCGTGTTACCGCTGCCTATGAGGCCAACGATCTGCTTGCACTACTACAACTCCAACTGGAGCTGGAACGTATCAACGAAGAACACCTGGATAGCCTCGCCGACGATAAACTTCGATATTTTAACAAAAATCTGAAAAGTCAGCTGGCAGAACTCACAGAAGAACTCTGGAATATTGAGTCTGATCTTGCGCGGATGTCCCAAAAAAGCCCCTTTGATTTTTTCAACCCGCAACTGATTGAGTGGGAGTTTGAAAAAAGCCTCAAAGAGCTCAAAAAACACATCAAGAATATCAAGCAAGACCTGGAGCAGCTGAGAGATCCGGAGGTATTGAAGACATGGCTGCAGGATTACCGGATATAGGAACCGTCTGGCGGCCAATACCCTGAAGGGATCAATCCTTCAGCCTTCCCATTCCCAGCATCTTCAACATCCATCTGGGCAATGGCTTTGCCGGGTTGCTGCGTTTGCGCAGATCCAGATACCAGCCCAGTTTTTTCAGGATGGGAATTTTGTGGGTTTCCACAAATTCAATGAGGGTGCCGTCTGGATCTTCTATGTAGGAGAAATAACCGGCCGCCTCGCCCATATCAAAAGAACCGCTGCTGTCGACCGTGAATGGGTGGCCTTTTTCTGCACACATTTTTTTCATTTCGGCCATGCCGGTAATGTCGAAACACAGGTGTATGTAACCCAGGTCGCCCCAGTATCTGTTTTCAAAGATCTTGCGCGGACTGCGTTCCAGACTTTGCACCAATTCCATTTCGGTGTCGCCAAGCAGCGGGCTGAAGGGCCCGTTGCGTTTTTCCGGATGGCGTAACAACACCCTGCGGTAACGTCCAAATCCGCCATCCACGCCGTGCATGTCGGCAAAATCTTCCGTTTGATCGTATACAACGGTTTGGTATCCAAGGATATCTGCATAGAATTTAATGGCGCGTTCCATGTTGGAAACACCTATAAAGGCGCCGTATACACCACCGGTATGCAGTTTTCCGGTATCTGAAAACCAGTTGGTAGCCCCAACCACTTCAAACGTATTACCCCATGGGTCTTTCACGAAGAAGTGCTCCGTGCCGTCAGGACGAGCCACAGGGTTGGAGAGGATATTCACGCCACACTTGCGCAGGTAATGGAAAGAGGCCTGCACATCGGCCGATTTGATTTTGCAAATATTGATGCCCAGATCACCTAATTGTGGCTGGAAGGCAGGGGGAACGGGGGTTCGGCCGGTATATTGCCAGATTTCCATACCGCCGCCGCCGCGCATATTGAGCGCCAGGATGGCGTGGCGGGATTGTGGCTGGCCGCCGGTATATGGCAGCATCAGCCCGGCTTCGGCGGCTTCTTCAAAAATCGGTACATCCATGCCGAAATGCTGACGATACCATTTGAATGCTTCATGCACCTGGCTCACGCCGATGCCCATTTGTTGAATGCCTGATATAAACATGATTACGGTTGACGGTTATTAGGATTTGCAGGGGCCGAGGATGCTGATTTGTTTGGGGTTGTGCAATTCGATGCTGAGGCGCTCCTGATTTTTATTGCGCTTAGGACGACCGGTAATGCGCACCATTTTTTGGTTGTATTCCAGTGCCGGAAGAAATTCAGCCTGGTTTGATTCCCAAATAACTACTGAGAACAAGTTGTTGGGGTACGAGGCAAACATATCGAGGAAAATGGGTTTGCCTTTGAGTCGGTCGTTGAAACTGGCTCTAACGATACACCCTTCAATAGAAATGAGTTCACCTTCGTGGTTGGCCACTTCCTTGGGGTCGGTTATAATGAAAGCCGGACGTTCCCGGGTAGAATCTGGTGCAGGAGAGGTGGTTTGAGCAACCATGCTGTTCCAGGCCATCCAGAACAGCATCAAGGTGAATATGCGCATCATACAGGATTTGTGGCAAAGGTAGTAAAGACAATGATATGGTATTGAAAGTCATTTGGGGGGCATTTAGGTCATTTAGCGTCATTAAATGGTCATTGCGCATTAAATCCCCTCCCCCAATGTCCCTAAATGACCAATAAATGACCCCAATGACTCCTAAATGACTCCAATGCCCCTTAATGACCCTTAATGACCCTTTTAACTTAACACAAACTTCATATTGGTTTAAATTAAAGGTTACACTGGCGGGGGACTTTTGCAGCAAATTCTGTATCCTTCCATGAAGAACTCATTTAACGCAGGCATACTTGCCCTTTTCTTTTTTCTCCCTTCATTCCTTATTGCGCAAACCGGTATTATTTCCGGTAAAGTGATTGACGCCAAGACGGCGGAAACACTTATTGGCGTTTCTGTACGCCTGGAAAATGGCGGCGGCGCTATTACGGACCTTGATGGTAATTTCCGCATTGCTAACGTAACCCCTGGTAAACATAAAATTACGCTGAATTACACGGGATATGCTACAAAAACGGTTGAAGACATTGATGTTAAAGCCAACGAAGTGGCAACGGTTGACATCGTTTTGGAAGAGCCAGCTGCTCAAACCCTTGCAGAAGTGGTGGTAGTAGCCAAGGCCAAAAAGGAAAGCACCAGTGCTTTAACTATTTTCCAGAAAACCAGCATCGCTATTGCGGATGGCATCAGTTCTGAAACCATCAAACGCACCCCTGACCGTACTACTGGCGATGTAATTCGCCGGGTTAGTGGCGCCAGCATCCAGGACAATAAGTTTGCGGTGATTCGCGGTTTGAACGACCGTTACAACGTTGCCATGCTGAATGGAGCATTGCTTCCCAGCACAGAGGCCGATCGCAAAGCGTTTTCATTTGATTTGTTCCCTTCGTCCATGATTGATAATCTGGTGGTCATGAAAACTGCCAGTGCCGATCTGCCAGGCGATTTTGCCGGAGGCGCTATTATTGTGAATACCAAGGATATTCCTGAGTCCAATTACCTGAGCGTAAATGTGAGTGCAGGTGTGAACAATATCACTACGTTCAAGCCTTACCTCAGTTCTCCGGGCGGTAATACAGACTGGCTTGGTATTGATGACGGTGGCAGAGCATTGCCTTCCAGTTTCCCAACTACCACGGCCTATAACTCAGCAGTTTCAGCAGATAAAGTAAGATTCTCTCAGTCACTTCCGAATGACTGGGCTATTACCGAAAATAGTAGCGCGGCGCCAAATACCTCCCTTCAAATAACCAGTGGTTTGGTTACCAATACAGACAAAAAAGTCCAGTTTGGATCTACTATCGCACTTTCCTATTCTAACCAAAACCGTATTCAGGATGCAGAGCGTAATCGCTTTGACTTGCAACGCCAATTGGTGGCTTATCGCGATAAGCAATTCAGAAACAACGTATTGTGGGGCGCTTTGATGAATTCTGCGCTGAAAATCGGCAATACCCAAAAACTGATTTTCCAGGCTTCGTACACTACCAATACGAATAATAGTATCAACAGCCGGGAAGGCAGTGATTTCGATCGTGAGCAATATATCCGTTTTTCGGCTGTTGAATTTACCGAAAACCACCTGCTGACAACCCGCGTAGGCGGTGAACACCTGCTGACTCCGAGCGGAGTTAAACTGACGTGGGGTGGTGGTTACAACCGCAGCACAAGAGACATTCCTTCCCTGCGCCGTATGACCTACGCCAAGAATTTCGATTCTGAAGAAAGTGATCCATATTATGCCGTCATTCAGCCGGGTTCTGCCAACCTCAACCTTGGTGGTCGTTTTTACTCTGACCTGGCTGAAAATACCCTGAGCGGCAACCTGGATTTGAATATTCCATTTAAGGTACTGGGTGAGAAACAAATCATAAAAGTAGGTGGTTTGTATCAGCAGCGGGATCGCGAGTTCAACGCTCGTGTTTTGGGTTACACCGCAACCGGCTATCCGGCTAACCTGTTCATTTTGCCACAAGATCAAATATTTAATCCTGAAAATATTAAGGCTTCCAACGGCTTTATTATCAGTGATATTACCAACCCCAGCGATGCTTACACGGCTACCGCAGCTTTGACAGCAGGTTATGTTTTAGGTGATTTCAAACTTTTTGAAAAATTGCGCTTTTCAGCAGGGGCCCGTTTGGAAAACTACGATATGGAAGTAAATAGCTTCTATTTTGGTGGTCAGCAAGTGAATTCTGTACTGAAAAATGCAGACCTTTTGCCTTCAGCTAACCTCACCTATTCGTTGAACGAGCAGCACCAGTTGCGTCTTTCCGCTTCCAAAACGCTGAGCCGTCCGGAATTCCGTGAGCTTTCCCCATTTGCTTTCTACGATTATGAAGAAGAAGCATCTGTACAAGGTAATCCGAATCTGGTGCGTGGTACCATTACAAACTATGATATCCGTTACGAATGGTACCCTGGCCAAAACCAGTTGTTCAGCGTAAGCTTGTTCTACAAAGACTTTATTAACCCGATTGAGCGTAATTTCAGTTCTACCGGTGGTGGCACGGCTTCTTTTGGCTTCCAAAATGTAGCCAGCGCCCAGAACTATGGTGTTGAGGTTGAAGGCCGTAAAAACTTTGATTTCCTGGGTGGTTGGGGTGAAAACCTGCTCCTGTTTACCAATGTCGCCTTTATCGGTTCTACCATTGACCTCACCAACGTTGATGCCTACGATCCAAAGCGTGCCCTTCAAGGCCAGTCGCCCTATATCATAAACTCCGGTTTGACGGCAAACCTCCCAAAATGGGATCTGAGCACGACCCTGGCGTACAATATCATTGGCGACCGTGTGGCTTATGTAGGTACCGACAATTTTGCCGACATCTACGAGCGTCACCGTAATCTGCTGGACTTCTCTGTGAGCAAAAAACTGGGCCGAAACGGCGAAGTGAAGCTTACCTGGGGTGATATCCTGCGCACAGATTTCGTGTATTACCAGGACAACAACGCTTCCCACAAATACGAAGCCGACGTAGACAATCTCATGCAACGCCGTAACTTCGGTAGCACGGTTACACTGGGATTGGGATACCGGTTTTAGTGTTTGAGTTGGGGAGTGTTTTAGTTAGCGGTCGGCTTTAGATTATTTTGGATTTAGCCTAAAGCCGAACGCTAACTAAAACACTCCCCAACTCAAACACTCGATAAAGAATTTGGATACAGATTTTAGTAGTTTAAAGGTTAGGAACTTTACTACGAATGCCCGGACGACGCAAGTTGTCCGGGTTTTTTATTAGTGTTTGAGTGCTTTGGTGTTTTAGTTTGCATTCGACTGGGTCACTGGTGTATTTAATGAAAATATTGAAGTGTCTTTTACCTGGCCAGCGAACCACCTAGCTAAAACACCAAAACACTCAAATTAAACCTAACTTCATATTGGCTTAACGTGTTTATGGTCCTTTTTAGCCGAATTTTGTACCGTAAAGTTCCTCAGTTCAGAACATGGTTTTGCCCGCGTCAACATTCTCTCCGCATCAATTGCCTGTAATTCAGTCGACATACCCGGCAGGTAAATGGCTTCCCCGACGCGGGTTTTTTGAAAAGAATCAACTTCCTTATATACCAGGCCCTCATCTTCGGTAACGCTTTATACATGAAACGAGAACTCGACATTGTTGTAATTTCTGATGTTCATCTTGGTACCTATGGGTGTCATGCGCAGGAGTTGCTTAATTACCTGAAAAGTATTGAGCCTCGAACGCTTGTGCTGAACGGCGACATTTTTGACATGTGGTATTTTAAGAAGAGTTTTTTCCCAAAGGAACACATGGAGGTGGTACGCAGATTATTGAAAATGGCGGTTAATGGTACCAAAGTCTACTACCTTACAGGTAACCATGATGATGTGTTGCGAAAATTTGGGGAGATCTCTTTGGGACTTATACACTTACGAAATAAACTGGTGTTCCAGGTGGATGGCAAGACACACTGGGTGTTTCATGGAGATGTTTTTGACCCTTCTGTGCAACGCGCTAAATGGTTGGCTAAATTGGGTGGACAAGGTTATGATCTGTTGATTCGTATCAACAGAATGATCAACCGGGCTCGAGGGTTGTTTGGTTTAAAGCCGGCTTCTTTTTCAGCCAGGGTTAAAAAAGGGGTGAAAGGGGCGGTTAAGTTTATTGGCGATTTCGAAGATATTGCCATTCAAATGGCGGCTGAGAATGGATACGATAATGTGATTTGCGGACATATCCACCAACCGCAAATCCGGGATGTAATAGCTAAAAACGGCCAAAAAGTTTGTTACATGAATAGTGGCGATTGGGTGGAGCACCTCACTGCATTGGAATGTAAAGCAGGGAAATGGGAGCTTTATGAATACCACCAATCCGATTTTTCGGCGGTGAATCCAAGGTTGAAAGTTCCAGAGGGAGAAGTACATAGTCTTCATGTTTTACGGGAAGAATTATCTGCAAAACCGAATGGCATGGCTGCTTTTGAATGGTTGTGATACAGGTGCCAGCTTATGATTCAAGGCCTGCAATGGAAGAGTAAAGAAGTACTGGACGTTGGACTGATTTTGGAAAGGATGGGCTTATAGAGCCCTTTGGAAGTCAGGTCTAACGTCCAGTACCTCCCAAGCAAATACCAATGGTTCTAATTCATACAGTTTAGCAGGTTTAGTGAGGCCGGGCGGATATGATTCGCCCGGCTTTTTTTGTAGATCAGGCATCGACTTAACATTGGCTTTATCTAAACTTGACGAACGCTTAACCCGTTCTTTTCTGTGCTCCACGTGCATCCGACCGACCTTTGCGGTGCAAAAATTTCAACAAATTTTGCCTGCTCTATGAAAAAAGCACTATTACTTTTAGCATTTATTGTTGGCGCATTCATTAGCGCTCAAGCTCAAGTTGTTGTTTCCAGCAACATTACAACCAATACAACCTGGACCAAGAACAACGTCTATCTTCTCCAGGGATTCATTTATGTGAAAAACGGCGCCACGCTTACTATTGAGGCGGGCACTGTGATTAAGGGTGATAAAAACACTAAAGGTTCTCTCATCGTAACCCGCGGCGCCAAACTGATTGCCGATGGTACGCCTTCCGAGCCAATCGTTTTTACCAGTAATGAAGCCAACCCTACCTATGGTGATTGGGGTGGAATCATTGTTTTAGGTAAAGCTGCCACTAATGCGGCCTTTTTGGGTCAGCAGGGTGTTGGGGAAATTGAAGGCGGTGTCAATAACGCAGAAGGCGATGGCCTTTATGGCGGTGGTACTACACCTGATAATGCCGATAACTCTGGTATTCTGCGTTATGTACGTATTGAATACTGTGGTATTGCCTTCCAGCCCAACAGCGAGATCAATGGTCTGACAATGGGTGGTGTTGGCTCCGGTACAACCATTGAATATGTACAGGTTTCTTACTGCGGTGATGACTCTTTCGAGTGGTTTGGTGGTACGGTTAACTGCCGCTACCTGATCGCTTACCGTGGTTTGGATGATGATTTTGACGCAGATTTTGGCTACTCCGGCAAAGTACAGTTTGCGGTGGCTGTTCGTGACCCGCAAATTGCTGACCAGAGTAACTCTAACGGTTTTGAAATTGACAACGACGCTCAGGGATCTGGTAACACCCCTAAAACCCGCCCAACGTTCTCTAACGTAACCATCATCGGCCCAACCGCTCCTGTAAACAGCTTATACCGTCGCGCCAGCCACCTGCGCCGTAATTCCGAGCCAGGCATTTTCAACTCTGTATTTGTGGGTAACTATCCTGTTGGTTTGTTCATCGATGGCGACTCCTGCGCGGTAAACGCTCAAACGGGCAAGCTTGTGGTAAAAAACTCCTTCTACCACGGCATGACCACTCCGTTGACTTCCAACGTAGCAGCGTTTGATATTGCTGCCTGGGCTGCAGCCAATCAGATTTCTGTTGGAACAAACAGTGCAGATGCTCAACTGGAAGATCCATTCAATATTGGACTGCCTAACCCTCGCCCGAAGGCAACTTCGCCAGTTCTGGGATATGCAAAATTTGATGATGCCCGCCTTGCAGATTTCTTCTTCTCCCGTGTATCCTATGCAGGTGCTTTCGGTCCTTCAGGCGACTGGACTTGCCCATGGGCACGTTGGGACCAGGCAGGCTGCCTGCCTTCAAATCAGGAAGTAGTAGTTAGCGGAAATATCACGGCTAATACTACCTGGACGGCTGATAAAACCTATGTGTTGCAAGGCTTCGTGTATGTGAAAAACTGCGCCACACTAACCATTGAACCAGGAACTGTAATCCGTGGCGACAAAGGCTCCAAAGGCGCTCTTATTGTTACCCGCTGTGCAAAAATCATTGCTGATGGTACCGAAGGCGAACCAATCGTATTCACTACCAACGATCCAAATCCAACTTACGGTAGCTGGGGTGGTTTGATTATTCTGGGTAAAGCTGCTACCAATGCAGCATTCCTTGGTCAGCAAGGTGTAGGCGAAATTGAAGGAGGTGTAAACAATGCACAAGGCGACGGACTTTACGGAGGTGGAACCACCCCGGATAACGCCGACAATTCCGGTATCCTTCGTTATGTGCGCATTGAGTATTCCGGTATCGCTTTCCAGCCTAACAGCGAAATCAATGGTCTGACCATGGGCGGTGTAGGTTCCGGTACTGTAATTGACCATATTCAGGTTTCTTATTGCGGTGACGACTCCTACGAGTGGTTCGGCGGAACGGTTGACTGCAAATATTTGATTGCTTACCGTGGCCTGGACGACGATTTCGATGCTGATTTTGGCTACAGCGGTAATGTACAGTATGCCCTGTCTGTCCGTGATCCGCAGATTGCTGACCAGAGTAACTCCAACGGTTTTGAGATTGACAACGATGCACAAGGTTCTACGAACACACCTAAAACCAAACCAACGTTCTCAAACGTTACGATCGTTGGTCCAACCACTCCGGTAAACAGCCTTTACCGTCGCGGTGCACACCTCCGTCGTAACTCTGAGCCAGGTATCTTTAATACCCTGATCATTGGTAACTATCCGGTAGGCTTCTTTATTGATGGTAACTCTTGCGCCGACAATGCTACCAATGGTTTGCTGGAAATAAAGAATTCCATCGTAGCTGGTCCAACAGATCTGCTGACTACCAATGCTACCAATGGCTTCAACATTGATACCTGGTACGACACGCCTGCTTTTGGAAACAAGCAATTCACCACCAGTGCCGATGCCAAGCTCGTAGATCCGTTCAATCTTGACTTCCCGAATGCACAGCCAGTCTCTGGCTCTCCTGTAGCTGGTATGGGCGCTTTCACTGCGGCTCGCGTAAACAAGCCATTCTTCGATAAGGTGAACTATATCGGCGCCTTCAGCGGCGTAGGTGGTGGTGCTTCTGACTGGACTTGCGGATGGGCTAAGTTCCTTGATCTGAATACCAATTGCTTCGCCGGCAGCGTTGGCACCAAAGATATTGCAACGGTTGCTACGGATATCAAAGTATACCCAACTGTGGTAAACGACCGCGCAACGCTTGAAATCAATCTTCTGGAATCAGC
>JBIKUE010000226.1:0-3990 GCA_044347755.1 Saprospiraceae bacterium | reverse complement strand
TTGAATCTATCTTTGTCATGGGCCAGGAAGTCGTTTTTTAAGCTTCGTAACTCAAAAATACGCTTGCTGGCTCACTTTTCTTCCTAAAAATTACCCTATCCTCGGGGATTCATGCAACAAAGCCATGCAAACCCGCTTCTGGATGGGGTAGAACTCAAAAACGGCGACCTCATTTTTCAGACCTCTTTGTCCAGTCAGAGCAAAGCCGTGCAGCTGGCCACCCATTCAAAGTATTCGCATTGCGGGATTATCTACAAGGAAGGCAGTAAATATTACGTTTTTGAAGCCATTCAACCCGTAAAAAGAACGCCTTTAAACAAATGGATCGCTCGCGGACAGGGCGGGAAATATGTGATCAAACGGCTTAAAAACGCAGATGAAGTATTAACTCCTGCAACGTTGCAAAAAATGAAAGCCGTAGGCGATCAATTCAATGGCAAAAACTATGATCTCACTTTTGAGTGGAGTGACGACAGAATATATTGTTCTGAATTGATCTGGAAGGTATATCAACGGGGCGCCGGCATTGAGATCGGGAAACTTGAGAAACTAAGCAGCTTTGACCTATCCTCAGGTGTTGTAAAAAAGAAAATGAAGGAGCGATACGGGGAAAAAATTCCCTGGAATGAACCGGTAATCTCGCCGGCTGCTGTATTTGACAGTGACTTATTGGTCACGGTAAAAAATGTGCAGTAAGAAAAGTATAATGTCCATTTCCAAATAATTTTCATTCATTTATAGTCAAAACAGAGTGGTTTTGAACGAAGATGATTTTCAATCATTTTGAAATCAAGCATTTGCATTGCTCAAATCATCAAAATCACTCTAATCACAGTATAAAATTAAAAACCATGCAAAATCTATCCTTCACAAAAGGAGCCGGCTTTTTATCCGCTGCGCTGGTTCTTCTAGCCTTTGCCGTGTTTTTTAGTGCATCTTCCTCTGAAGCGCACGACAATACACAAACCATCAAAAAGCTGTCTGCTGAGGTACACGCGCTGAAAGCGGCGCAAGCAGAAGGCATCTTAGGCGCAGAACCCTATCTGGGTGAAATTACCATGTTCGCAGGAAACTTTGCGCCGAAAGGATGGGCTTTTTGTAACGGCCAGCTGCTGAGCATTGCGCAACATACAGCGCTTTTCTCCATTCTGGGAACCACCTATGGCGGCGATGGCAGAACAACTTTTGGCCTGCCCGATTTACGTGGCCGGATGCCCATGGGTGCCGGCAATGGACCGGGCTTGTCCAACCGGGGCTTAGGCCAACTGGATGGCACTGAGTTTGTTGCCATTGCTTTGAGTACGCCTACAGCAAATGCTGCACCAGCAGTAACCAAAACTCAGGTTGTTAAATCAGTTACCGGCGTTACAGCTCAGAATGTAAAAACCTTGCCGCCAATACAAGTGGTGAACTTTATCATAGCTACCCAAGGCATCTTCCCGCCGAGAGACTAAGGTGCTAAAACAAGCTCAGGGGGAAATCTTCCTTTATGATTTCCCCCTGACATAAGCTACCCAATACACCCCGGCTACCAACAGGCTTCCTCCCACGATATTACCAAGTGTTACAACAAGCAAATTCAATACCGCGCCTTGCAAAGGCACTTGTCCGGATTGATCCAGGACCATGCCCAGGGGTATAAAAAACCAGTTCGCGATGGAGTGCTCAAATCCCATGGCAACGAAGGCTGAGATGGGGAAGATGACCGCGAGTATTTTATCTGTTACAGAATGTCCGCCCATAGCCAGCCAAACGGCCAAACACACCAATGTGTTACACAAAACGCCTTTTACAAACGCAGCCCCGATGCTCCAATGCGTTTTGGATTGAGCAATACCAGCCAGCGTGGCGCCAACACTACCCTCTGACATATCGGCCGTATGCGCCCAGGCTGTAAAGGCCACCATACCTAAGGCTCCAATCACATTGCCCAGGTATACAATGCCCCAATTGCGCAGCATGGCTTTGGTACTGATCATTTTTCCCGCCCAGGCCATCGCCAGCAGGTTGTTTCCGGTGAATAACTCCGCACCACCAATAACTACCAGGATCAAGCCCAGACAAAAACTGATGCCACCGATGAACCGGGTGATGCCAAATCCAAGTGTGGATCCGGTTACAGTCACTGCAAACAATAGTCCACCCAAAGCTATAAATGCACCCGCCATTACGCCCAGGACCAACAGGGTAGGGGCATCGGCATTTGCTTTGGTAACGCCCATTTTTAATACTCTTTCGGCAATTTGACTTGGAGTGTAGGCGTCGCCGAACATTTGATGGTCAGGTACAGGGGTACTCATATATGATACATATTTTACCCGTAAATATAACAGATTTTAAAAATCATTCAGGAGGGAGATTTTCATTTGTCCCGCCACGTATACTTAGGAACTTTTAGGCTATTCTCAATCGTTAAGTCTCGGCACTTATTAAAAATTACATGCGAATGCCCTTTGATCAACATCCAATGCTCCCACCCCAAAAAGAAAGTATGTGGGCCAAAATTGCCCAGGCGCGTGGACCGGAGCCATCTAACCAACACATGGATCTTTGTGCTCATTTCCTGCCTGATTTGCCGGAGGAAATCGGTATGCTCAGCAACTTGAGACACTTGGATCTATCGGTGAATCATCTGCAAAAGCTGCCGGAAAATCTCGGAAATTTATCCGACTTGAAATTTCTGGATCTTTGCTTCAATCAGTTAGAGGCATTACCGAATACATTCAAACAATTGACAGGGCTCCACACCCTAAAACTTAGTGGTAATTCCTTCCAGGCGCTGCCTGAGGTAGTGCGGGAGATGACTCAATTGAATTGTTTACGATTTCAAAAAAATCAAATCCGGCAATTGCCGGACTGGCTTGGGAAGCTGGAAAACCTGACAGAACTGGATGGAAGCTTTAATCAATTTCGGAACTGGCCGGAAACGGTGCGCCATCTTCATAAAATCCGGTCCCTGTTAGCGATTGAAAATCGATTCCGGACCATACCGGATTGGACAGGTGAGATGCCTGAGCTTCAATGGCTGGCGTTGGATAGAAACAAGATCCAAAAGGTCTCGCCCGGCTTGTTAAAGAACCAAAGTATCCGGTATTTAACCCTGGCGCATAATCAAATTGCCAGCCTGCCGGAGGGTATTGCCCATCTGAAACAACTGGAACAGTTGGCTCTTCAATATAATGCTTTGGAAACGCTGCCCGAGAGCTTGAGTAGTATGACGGAATTAAAGCGACTCGATCTTCGTAACAATCGGTTCCGAAAATTCCCACGGGTTCTATTGGACTTTCCAAATATGAAAATCGACCTCGAACTCAAGGGCAAAGCACCCCGGGTAAACGATCAGGTGGTGTTTTTGGATGCAAATCCTATGGAAGATGTCCCTCTGGAAGTGTTGGAAATGGGGATGAATGCAGTGAGAGAACATATCTCTGCCAGCGGGTTTTAGGTTTGAAATCGTCACCCTCTCACAACCAAAATAAAAAGTCTGGTGTTTGTACGTCGGCTTCTTTTTCTTTGCCGCCTTATTCACGTACATCCTTATGTCCAGACTCATCCTCGACTCCTCCAATCCGGTAGCACCCGGCCAAATCACCTGGCGTTCTCCCAGCAATATCGCCCTTGTGAAATACTGGGGTAAGCATAGCGTGCAATTGCCCCGTAATCCATCGTTAAGTTTAACGCTGGCCTCCTCCTGCACAGATACCATGCTGCAGTACGAACCAAGGGAAACCCCGGACGATGGTCAGGTGGAACTGGATTTTTTCTTTCACGAAGAAGAAAATGAAGCTTTCCGCGTAAAAATCTTGGAATTCCTGAATAGTCTGGCGCCCACCATGCCTTTCCTCAAACAGTTGAAGTTAACGGTACGTAGCGGTAATTCCTTCCCGCATTCGGCTGGTATAGCTTCTTCTGCCTCTGCTATGAGTGCGCTTGCATTGTGTTTGTGTTCGCTGGAGGATCGACTGTTTGGCACTTTACAAGATGGCAATG
>JBIKUE010000001.1:0-133102 GCA_044347755.1 Saprospiraceae bacterium | reverse complement strand
CTGCTATAGAAAGATTCCACCCATTCAGGATGATGCTTTGCCCAAAGATTGACTGCCAGAGCAATCAATCCAAATAGAAAACCGAAAGAAGGAAGAAACCAAAATCTTTTAGGCATGACCCGGTAATATTAATTTTTGCGGTGGGCTGTAGTGTGAGTTCAAGAACTTTGTTGAAAACCGAGTTCAATTGCAGCGATATAGGCGCACCGGTTAATAATTTGCTGACCGTGAAAGACCCCTCAGGAAATACGGCTACCTGCAATGCATTGGTTACTGTAAAGGATAATCTTTCTCCGACTCCAGTTTGCAACAATACTACAGTAACTCTGGGCTCTAACGGAAATGTTACCGTTTATCCATCTATACTGGCAGATTCAAGCTTTGACAACTGCTCTGTAACCGGGTACCTCCCTGTAGCCAAAACCTACAATTCGGCAGGTATTTATAATCTCGTCATAACCGTAAATGACTGGAGCGGCAATACGGCAACCTGCGTTTCGGTAGTAACAGTAAATCAGAATAGTCCGGTAAGGGATGAAGCAGATGGAACGGTTACAGTAACAAACAGTGAATCTGATGGCCTTTTATTAAATGTTTATCCCAATCCTTCTTCTGGT
Source organism: Saprospiraceae bacterium (assembly GCA_044347755.1). Taxonomy (GTDB): domain Bacteria; phylum Bacteroidota; class Bacteroidia; order Chitinophagales; family Saprospiraceae; genus M3007. The sequence goes on along the minus strand of JBIKUE010000001.1, from coordinate 132,485 downwards.
AGTTTGACAGTAGATTTTGAACTTCCGGAAGAACAGATGTTCCGCTTAAATATTCACGACATAACAGGACGGTTAATATGGGAAGAGCAGCGAACTGGCTTAAAAGGCAAAAACAGTATGTTCCTGGATGTACAAAAAGCTCCGTCTGGGCTTTACTTACTGGAATGTACTTCAGCGCCGTTGCGTTCAGTAAAAAGAATTATGATTCAGCATTGACTGCATCATTAGAATTATGGTAGGAAGATTTCCCCCGGTGGTCGTAAGATCGGCGGGGGAATTTTTATTTTAGTTCTACCAGGCCATTCCTTATGGCATACACCACCAGGCCGGCGGTATTACGGCAGCCAAGTTTGGATAACATATTATTCCGGTGTCCTTCAACGGTTCTGTTACTGATAAACAACTTTTCTCCGATTTCCTGAGTGGTTAATTCCTGACAAATCAATTGAAGCACCTCTTTTTCTCTAATGGTTAATTCCACATCAAAACTTCTTTGAGGTTTGACCGGATTTCTGCCAGTCATGTTATCACGGATGACCTCCATCACCATTTGATTGTAAAAAAAGCCTTTTTCACAAACCATCCGAATGGTTTCCACTACCTCATCGGGATCGGCATTTTTTCCAAGATAGGCAGCCGCACCGATTTCTATCATATTCAAAATGAACGCTTTGGATATATGTGAGGATACCACCACAATAGAGATGGAAGGGAATTCCTGCCGAATAATCTCGGCCGCTTCAATCCCGGTCATTCCTGGCATTTTCAAGTCCAACAGTAGTACATCCGGCAACTCTGCAGATTGCCTGATGTTTTGCAGCAAAGATTCCCCATTTTCGGCCTCCAACATAACCTCCATATCCGGATAGTCTTCCAGAATCAATCGCATGCCTTTCCGAAACAGCGCCTCGTCATCAGCAATGGCAATTAAAATTTTAGGTATCATAGTCATTTGTTTTGCTCAATTAATCTTTAGAAACAGGAATGGCGAAACGGATTTCAAACCCCTGATCCGGGGCAGTACTGATGTCAACGCTGGCTCCAATCATTCTGGCCCGGTTAAATATATTTTTTAATCCCAGCCCCTTCGCTGTTTCACTGCTCTGGTCATAACCGATACCATTATCACAATAATTAAAAAGAACCACGCCTTCCTCTTTTTGAAGCTCAATGGTAATGAAACTAGCCTCTGCGTGCTTAAGGGTATTATTGGTCAACTCCTGTACGATCCTGAAAAGATTCAACTCTGTGTTAACATCCCCAAGATCATTTCTTTCAAGATTGTGTTGTAAACGGATATCAGCCGTTCCAGTATTTCTGATCTGTTCGCAAAGCTCTTCCAGTGCCTCAATCAGACCAAATCCTTCAAGTGTGGGTGGTACCAGCTCATGAGAGATTTTCCGGGTAATACCCAGCGTTTCACCGATCAAATCATTGATTTCGGAACACATTTCTGTATATTCTTCCTGGTCTGGCGTCATACGGCGTAACCGATGAAATGTGAGATGCAAAACACCCAATTTGGTGCATACATCGTCGTGCAATTGGGCTGCAATACGTTGACGTTCATTTTCCTGTGCCAGCAAATTACCTTCCCAAAGGTCATGCTGATGTTTCAACTCCCTGGCACTTTCGCCAAGCTGCTTGTTTTGAAGGTGTAATTTCCCCCTTTGTTGAACAATCATCCAAATGAGAAATAATGTGATTAGTATTAAGAAGGTCAAGCCAAATAATAACATATCCAAGTGGAGTAAAACAAGGGTCAAAGGTACCAATCTTCATTCGGCTTCAACAATGAATGAGGGCATTTTGCCAGAATTGACACCAATTGGTTCATTTCTCCGGCAAATATGAGCTCTAAAGCCTGCCTTGCCCCCCGTAAAAATACCTGTTTGAAGAAAACACGTCATTTCACGCTGGCGTCTACCGGGCAAACCCGGCCACCTTTGTATCAGAAAGTATTCTGCAAATAGCAGATTGCAACAATACAGAAAGACGGGATTGGTTAAATTGCATAGCAGGACGACGAACTGTCGTCCTGCTTTTTTTATTGCTTAATGATTTTAGTTCTAAGGCACTTTTTGCCACTACGAATCTCCATGATATAAATGCCCCTATGCCATAAAGATGTATTGAGTTTATACCTGTTATCTAAAGGCAAGACCTTAGTTGTTTCCACCTCTTGACCAGCAATATCTAATATCCGAAGCGAGAGCACTTCATTCAGTAACAGCCCGTCTGGCCATTCCAACAGCACCCAGTCTGTGGCCGGCACCGGATAGATCTTTATATCCGGCAAAATTTGTTGATCTTCCACGCTTACTGAGCCTTTTTGAAGCCAAACGCAATAATCTTCAACTTGTCCGAAATCAAATGGCTGACATGGCAATGGAGGAGGATCATTAGGGGTGGTATATTGCATCATGACCCTCATACGGGTTAATCCTTCCTGCTCAAAATCAGGGGTCGTTATCTGTCCGTTGGCCGGGCCTTCAAAAGCAAAGCCTGGATCAAAAGCCAGTTCAACTTCGTCCATAAATTCCCCATCCTGATTATAATCAATAAAGACGCGGTAATAATGCTTAAATGAGGCGCCAAAATAACCATTGGTAATGGTTAATGGCACTGTTGAATTGGCAATCAATACCGGAGCAACAATTTGGCTGTTGGAAAAATTTTGATAGCCATTACCCCCTGAACCTGATTCATGTATCCATGATCCTAGTTGTACGGAACTGATCCATTCCTGAGTAGCACTTATCCCATTTATACCACAATAAGAGATCTCATTGCAGGCGCCACATCCTTCGGTCTTAAATGAAACCGGTGGTGAAAATACCGTGAGCCAATCTTCGCATCTGGTTTGAACCTTTACGGTATATTCCGTACAGGGAAGAAGGTTTTCAAGGACCCAAACATTAGAATCTGCTTCAATTAATTGCCCCCCGGAACCATTAGCTGATTCCAGCCTGATCCTGTAAGTATTGTTTAATACATCTGAGGACCAGGCAATGGTTACAGTTTCTTCATCAATTTGCTGGATCCAGATAAATTCAGGTGCTGCACAACATCCCTTTGTTTCAAAAACAAAAGGTGCCGACCAGCCACTTATTGAGTTATTGGAACAAATAGACTGCATTTCGAATTCATAAGCTGTGCACGCCCATAGACCTGAAAGATTAAAATACTCAGGCACCTGTTGCAATGTATTCCAAACACCCTGCCCTACTCTTCTCCATCTTAAATTAACCTCCGCAACGTTCACTGGTCTAATCCACTCCAAAACGGCGGAGGTATCCGTTCCTTCCAACAATTTCAATGCAAATGGCATGGGACATTCACTGCAATTGCTTTGATAATTCTCCAAGGTCTGAAAGAGATTCAGTCGGCCTTCGGAAACTGTCCGGTCCTGCATATCCTCATTAGGAGTATTTGCGTCCAAAATCATCGATTTGATCCAATATGCAGCTCCTGCAGGATTATTTTTCGCCGTGGAGATCAGATTGGGGCATGTCATGGCATATAATAGACCAACTGCGCCCGTTACCTGTGGGGCCGCGAAAGAAGTACCGGAGAAAATGCCATAATTATTTCCAGTGGCAGTAGTAAACACTTCCTGTCCATAAGCTGCAATATCCACATGTTCCGGCCCCCAGGCAGCGTTTTCCGCCTTGTTATCCAATCGATTTAAGCTGGTTACACTTAATAAATAAATACTTGAACAAGTGGTTGGCATGTCACCTACTTCATCCACATTTACAGGAAGATTAGCGGTAGCAGCAATACTCAATATGCCTACTTCACCAAGCACATCAAAAGCTTCGCACCAAAGGGGAGATTCAGCTGGTTGACCAAAGTCTATGCCCCAGGAACAATTAACCGCAACTACGAAGGCTCCATTTGCACCATCTGTGCTGTTGTACAGTTTGCGCATTTGCCAAACATAATCGTACGCCGCCAACACATCAGCCTCTGTTCCCGGCGCAGAAACAAACATCATCTGACTATTCCAGTTTACGCCGCTTACGCCTAGGCCATTGTTGCCTTCAGCGCCCAGCAAACCGCTCACGGGGGTACCATGCGTGGTGATAAAGCCTCCTATGTCATCATTATCAGAAAACACATTCCAACCCCGGTAATCATCCATAAAACCGTTTTGGTCATCATCCAAACCATTATCAGGTATTTCCTGCCAGTTACGCCATAACCTTGGCATTAGATCAGGATGATCAGCATCAATTCCTCCATCAATAACCGCCAAGACAATCGTATCGCCGGCTGCTGTCAACCCACCAGTGCTCAGATCCCATGCCTGATCGGCATCCAGATCAGCATCAGTTAGTCCACCTGTGGAGCCATCATTGAGCAAATGCCATTGTTTTTCGAATAGAGGATCGTCCGGAATTTGGTTGAATGATTTGCGTTCTTCCAGGATATGATTGAACTGTGCCAGGCGCACTTCTGGCTGCCTGCGCAACCAAGAGAGGATATCCTGTTCCGACCCTCCTGTATTTTGAATCAGCCATAAATTCATCATTCCAGCAATATGCTGTTTTTGACAATCCGGACCCAACCGTTCCAGTAAAGTCGAGATTTCCTTCTCAGGGAATAAAGACACCAGATATTCATCCTTTTTATGTGGTAAAGACTGAGATTTTGCTTCTAGAATAACCAGAAACAAGCCAAAAAGAAAAAAACTAAACTTGCAAACATTTCTCATCACTGCAAATTTATGGCAATCCTTGCAAGGCAGGCAAACAGAATAGACACCTGGTAAAATATTGGCAAACAAAGTAGGTATTGGATTAGGGCGTTCTTCAAACAGATAAAAGCAAATAATACGCTATTTTTGCACTACTTTTAATCATGGATACCAGCGTACTTGTCTACAATCTTACCAACCCCACCTTACTGTTTTTCATTCTTGGGGTGGTAGCTGCAATACTAAAGAGTGATTTGGAGGTTCCGTTAAATTCATTTCGCTTTATTTACTCTTTTCCATTGGATTCAGAGGTGGACAGGAATTAGCCCATGAATCATTTGATACCGAATTGTATGCTACCCTGGCTTTTGCACTTGGGATGGCCATTGTGGTGCCAATTTACTCCTTTTTTCTGCTGAAAAGAAAGCTCAACGTTTATGATGCCGGCGCAGTTGCCGCCTCCTATGGCTCTGTAAGCGCTGTGACCTTTATTTCGGCTGCAGCATTTCTGGACAACCTCAAAATACATTATGGAGGACATACAGTAGCTGCCATGGCCCTCATGGAAGCACCTGCAATTATCATTGGACTTTCCCTGATTGGCAGATTTGCTCCTGCAAATACCGATAATCCTTCAAAAAGCCAACTAATGAAATGGGTCAAGGAATCATTGACCAATGGATCGGTTTTAATGGTCATGGGGTCACTCATCATAGGATTTGTTGCAGACTCCAAACAGGCAGAAGGTATAAAACCTTTTACATCAGATATTTTTAAAGGATTTTTAGCCGTATTTTTGCTTGACATGGGCATGTTGGCTGCAAGGCGATTTAAGGCGTTTATGAGTTATGGTTTGTTTGTAACAGCATTTGGTATCATCATACCCTTGATCAATGGCCTGCTTGCTGCCTGGCTTAGCGGTATGATGGGATTTGAGCCAGGAAACAGGTTAATGCTAAGCATTCTGGGGGCAAGTGCGTCTTATATTGCAGTTCCAGCAGCTATGCGATTTGCTGTTCCTCAAGCCGATCCTGGGTTATACATCCCTATGGCTTTGGGAATAACCTTCCCTTTCAATATTACCGTTGGCCTTCCGTTGTACTGGGCAGTAATTCAAGGCTGACCAGACAAATTATCCGATCATCAGGAAACTTTAATTATCTTATTCTCCATAAATACAAGCCATAAGTAATACTTTTGGCCCAGAGGCCCTATGGCCAAGTATCAAAAAAGCTAACCACTGGCTCAACAAAACAATTATGGAATTGATCATCGAAAACCTTAACAAAACCTATGGGAACGGCGTCCATGCATTGAATGGTGTTTCGCTTACCATTCCGCAAGGCATGTTCGGACTCCTTGGCCCCAATGGGGCTGGCAAATCAACCCTTATGCGTACCATCGCCACCTTGCAGGATGCCTCCAGCGGCTCCATCCGACTGGGCGACCTGGATGTACTGAAAGAGCACAATGCAGTCAGGAGGCAATTGGGTTATCTTCCTCAGGAATTTGGGGTATATCCAAGAATCAGTGCTGAGGTTATGCTGGATCACATTGCCCGATTGAAGGGTATTGCCGATAAAAATGAGCGCAAGCAGGCCGTTGACGCGCTCCTCCAAAAAGTAAATCTGTGGGATGCCAGAAAACGCGCTCTGGGTACTTATTCGGGTGGAATGAAACAGCGATTTGGCATTGCGCAGGCCTTACTGGGCAATCCCAGGCTTCTGATCGTGGATGAACCTACTGCCGGATTGGATCCTGCTGAACGCAATCGTTTCTACAATTTGTTAAGTGAGATTGGAGAAAGCACTATCGTAATCCTCAGTACACATATCGTGGAGGATGTCCAAACCCTCTGCAAGCGATTCGCCATTATTTGTGGAGGAGAGGTGATGTATGTGGGCACTCCCCATGAAGCCATTCATATGATGGATGGTAAAGTTTGGGCCAAATCTATCCCCAAACAAGAGATGGACGCCTATCGGGAGCAGTATCGGGTTATTGCCACCAACCTGAGCGAGGGTATGTTGTACATCCGTGTAGCTTCAGATGAAAATCCGGGCAATGGCTTTGCATCAGTAAAGCCAACCCTGGAAGACGTGTACTTCCGTGCAATTTCTGAGAAAATGGACCTCGTCACCCTATAAACCTGATTCCTATGTTTTGGTCCGTTTTTTCATTTGAAATCCAATACAGGCTTCGCAGGCCTGCCACCTATATTTACTTTGCTGTATTACTGGCCCTAACGGCACTTATCATTGCCAACGGAGGCCTCGGCATCAGCGAAAAAGTATATTACAATGCCCCGACCACCATTGGCTTGTACATGACCATTTTGGGCATATATTGTGTACTGATCAGCTCCGCTGTAATGGGAGTTCCTTTGTACCGCGATATCGAGCATCAAACCAGAGAGTACATGTTGGCCACACCCATAACGAGGGGTGCATATTATTGGGGCCGGTTTTGGGGTTCCTTCCTGATATTGTTGGGAATAAGTCTCGGTGCATTGATTGGTTATGTTTTAGGAACCTGGTTAGGACCGGCCTTTGACTGGGAAAAGCCTGAACGCTTTGGGCCGAATGTATTCCAATTCTATTTCTGGCCATTCCTCACCATATTTCTACCCAGCCTTCTGTTCACTAGCGCCATCTTTTTTGGGTTGGTTGCCCTCACCAGAAGCAACCGTGTGCTATATTCAGCATCCATTTTGCTTTTTATACTGTACCTGCTTTCTAACTTTTTGGTTCGGGATCTGGAAAACAGAGATCTGGTAGACTTATTAGATCCTTTTGCGCTCAACACATATACCAACGCTACCAAATACCTGACACCTGCCGAGCAAAACACTCAATTATTGCCTTTTACAGGAAATCTATTGTGGAACAGACTAATCTGGATGGGTATCGGATTATTGCTGCTGATTGTTGTTTACACCCGTTTCAGTCTTCAAAAATTTGCTACGGACAGGCCCAGTGGGAAAAAAGATCGTAAGGATGAAAAAGCATCTGTACCAAAACGTATAGCGCTCCCCCTTTCCCTGCGACAGTTTACCCAAAAAACGCTCTGGAGTAACTTATTTAACCTCGGGAAACTGGAATTCAGCAACATTATCCGGGATGCCTACTTCATCGCGATAATGCTAGGCGCAGTCATATTCCTGTTTCTAGATGATTGGATCGGCAATCTGCAATATGGTGTCCCTGATCTTCCGGTCACCATGAACATGCTGTTGTTCAAAACCTACAATTACGGCTTGTTCGTATTCATTTTGATCATGTTCTATACGGGTGAAACAGTCCATCGCGACAAAGCAACCCGATTTGCAAACATCGGAGATACCCTGCCAGTCCCTAACTGGGTCCAGTTAGGTTCAAAATTCCTGGCCATAGTTGGGATATGTTTGATGCTGGCTACTGTTCCCATGATGGTTGGAATGACGGTACAGGTATTACGGGGATTCTTCCATATTAAACTGCATTATTATCTCATTGACCTGTACCTGATCACATTCTGGGATTATCTGCAAATGGCGCTTCTGGCCTTTTTTGTACATGCACTGATCAATAATAAATTCATTGGTCACTTCGTGGGATTGGGTGTGTGGATCGCCATGTTCATATTGCAAAGTTTCATGAATTTCAATTATAACCTGGCACTTTACAGCTATAAGCCTGGATATTTGATTTCAGATATGAATGACTTTGGCCATTTTGCAGAGCCTTTGTTTTGGTTCAATTTATACTGGACAGCATTTGGGTTTATTTTATTGCTAATAGCATACTTGTTATGGTCCAGAGGATCAGAGCAGCGTTTCAAAACGCGATGGCAGGCGCTTAAACAGCGGTGGAATACCAAATTTTCGTTGGGTATGTTGGCGCTTACCCTTGTATGGCTGGGTTCCGGTGGATTTATTTACCACAATGTCAGCGTGGTAAATAAATATAGAGGACCGGATGAGGGCAAAAAACTGCAGGCAGACTATGAAAAACGGTATAAAAAATACGAACGCATTGCCCAGCCCAAAGTAACCAGTCTGTTTTTATATGCAGATGTCCATCCGGAGGAAAGGCGACTTGAAATGCGTGCAATAATCAAAGTGAAGAACAAAACGGATCAACGCATTGATTCGCTCCATATCCTGGCTAATGACGGCCAGAAATTCAGCCTGAGTATTGATCAACAACCGGTTAGTGTATCAAAATTTGATCTGCTGCCTAATCCGGTACTGAGCTGGTTCAGCGCGCAGGACACGGCGGGGTACCGAATTTTTGCCTTGCCCAAACCGCTCATGCCTGGCGACTCTGCAACCCTGGAAATAAAAACAAGTCTGACCAATCCCGGTTTTGTCAATAACGGATACCGCAGAGAGGTCCTGTACAACGGAACCTTTACCAGTGCAGGTATACCCAGTATTGGATACGATCCCAATGGGGAACTTGAAAGCGATGAGGACCGCAAAAAATATGGTTTAGTAGAAAAACCTGATGATTTGCCCCCCCACCGCGATCCATATGGTGAAAAAACCATGCTCTTTAATGATGATGCAGACTTAATCAACTTTGAATGCATCGTAAGCACCATTCCGGACCAGATTGCTGTAGCTCCTGGATATCTGCAACGGGAGTGGACAGAAAACGGGCGACGTTATTTCCACTACAAGCAGGACAGCAAAATTGACTACTTCTTCAATGTTGTTTCCGGCCGGTATTCAGTACTTCGCGACAAATGGACTTCACCGAACGGGGAAGATGTGAATATTGAGATATTTTATCATCATGAGCATCATTATAACCTCGATAGGTTTGTTGCGGCACTCAAAGACGGGCTTGGCTATTTCCATCAAAATTTTGGTCCCTACCAATTTAGACAGGTTCGAATCCTGGAATTCCCGAGGTATGCGGCCTTTGCACAATCGTTTCCCAACACGATTCCTTATTCGGAAGATTTCGGATGGTATGCAGATTTTAGCGACCCGAATGACTACGACTATGGATATTATGTGACTGCACACGAGTTAGCTCACCAATGGTGGGGGCACCAGGTTGTGCCAAACTTTACCCGTGGTTCCAATCTGGTTTCCGAATCATTAGCTGAATACAGCGCATTGATGATCGCCAAGCAGAAATATGGACCAGACAATGTCCAGCAGTTCCTTAAATACGATCTGGATGGTTACCTGCGCGGGCGGGCGGGTGAAAGCAAGAAGGAAAATGTATTTATCAATTGCAATCGTTCTTATCAGTGGTATCAAAAAGGCAGTATCATTCTATATGGCCTGCAGGATTATATCGGTGAAGAACGTTTGAATAGCTCTATAAAAGCGTTCCGCGACAGTTTTGGCATGAAGGAAAATCCTCCTTTTGCCGGCAGCTACGACCTCTATGACTTTATTCAAAAGGTTGTGCCTGATTCCCTGCAATACTACATGGAAGACAGCTGGCACAAATTGGCCTTGTATGAGAACCGGGTGGTCACTGCGAAGGCAAAATCCATTGGTAACGAGGAGTATGAAGTCACCCTAACCGTTAAAGCCAACAAACGCTATGCAGATGAAAAGGGTGCTGAAACTGATGCTAATAACATGAATGACTATATTGATATTGGTGTATTTGCACCAGATAAAGTGGAGGCAAATGGCAAAAAACTGACCGTTCCACTGTATCTGAAAAAGCACAAACTGACCGCCGGAGATCACACTATCACGATCAAAGTGAAAGGGAAGCCTGAAAAAGCAGGCATTGACCCTTACAACAAGCTCATTGACAGGGTGCCGGAGGATAACCGAAAAGAAGTGGAACTGTAGAGATCATGAGCCAGGATACCGGGAAAATGCGTCTGGCTCTTGCGGCCTCAGCCGTAGGCACTTTGCTGGAATGGTATGATCTCTATCTGGCCATTATTTTGGCCAAGGTATTGAGCAATCAGTTGTTTCCAGGAGGGGAAAGCGTATACTTTCTGGAAACACTGGCCATTGTAGGCTCTTCCTTTTTTGTACGTCCACTTGGATCATTATTTTTTGGCAGTTTAGGCGACAGGAAGGGACGGAAACGTTCCTTCCTGTTGTCATTGTTATTGATGGGTGGCGCCACTTTTTTGATAGGATTACTGCCAACCTTTGAACAAATAGGCTGGTGGGCTCCATTTTTTCTGTTGGCACTCAGACTTATACAGGGATTTGCGTTGAGTGGAGAATATTCCGGAGCCATAATTTATGTTGCAGAAAATGCTCCTGAGGATAAGAAGGGGTATTATACCGGATTCATTCAAGCCACGGTTCCCATCGGGCTGTTGCTTTGCCTTTCCGTGGTCATAGGGATTCAATCACTGATGCCACCGGCCGATTTCCAGGCATGGGGTTGGCGAATTCCTTTTTTAACCAGTGCTGTATTGGTGGTGTTTTCCTATTTGATCCGGAGAAAAATGGAAGAAACCCCTGAGTTTACCCAACTTAAATCCAGCGGTGGCTTATCAAAGGCTCCTGTTAAAGAATCGTTAGGTTCACTCCGAAATTGGCGTACCATACTGAGTATCATATTTGGAGGAAACGCCGCGCAAAGTACCCTGATGCAAACGGCTCAATTCGTAACGCTGTATTTTCTGCAACGTACAGTCAAGCTTGAAGAACATATCAGTCTGATCATTTTAGCCACTGCCTTACTACTGGGAGCGCCTTTTTTTCAATGGGCAGGTAAGTGGAGTGACCAATATGGCAGAAGAAAAGTAATCTATTCTGGCCTTTGCCTGGGTGCTATATCCATTCCTGTTTCATTTTGGCTTTTCCATCATTACGGCAACCCTAGCCATTTGAGCACTCCGCATGGAATCGATGGATCCGTTTTACTTTTATTCATAGGCCTAACCTGGATCAACACCATTGCAAGCGCTTTAGTATACGGTCCAATGGGCATCTATGTCATGGAATTTTTTTCCGGCAGAACACGATACACGAGTATGGGATTTACCCATAATGTTGGAAATGGTGTACTTGGCGGCGTCACCCCCCTGCTTACTGAATTTCTGAAAACCCATTTGTTAATCCATGCTACATTAATGCCATTTGTAGGGCTCGCATACCCACTAACGCTCCTGCTCCTTGCATTGGTATTGAATCCTTTTTTAAAATCGCCTTATGATCAAGGGCTTGCCAAAAAAGGTGAACAATTGAGGTGAGCCAGCTAATCTTTTTTGCACCCTGACGTTGGGTTTAAACCCATGTTCTCCTATTATTAGAAGGCAGCGTATACGTTTAGATCAGCCTCTTAAAGATTAAACGTACCTTTTGATTTGCGAATTCAACAACCTGAATATCTTGTGTCAGGCGATACAATAGATCCAACCAAAACAATATTGGCTTCGGAGAGTTTATTGCCTCGCCCAAAAAATATTATTCGAAAAATCATTCAATCTGCAAATTTTATTTGGATGACACATCATTACATGCGCAAAGGGAAAACCATTATTGAATTAATTACGCTGGCAGGACTGATTTTAATGGGGAGTCAAACAAGCACATTAATCGCTCAGGGCTGCGGATGCACCAACTGCCCTCAGTTTATGCCGGATAACTTTCAGGGGGATTTTCTGATCAATGTTATGGGCGCCGACAATCCCACTTTGGGCCAAAATGGCCAGGGTGTGTGTGGAGTAACCATGCACTTGGATCATGAATATATCGGTGACCTTTCCATCACCTTAACCTCACCAGCTGGCCAATCGGTAACCCTTATTGGGCCGATAGGCTTTTTTGGCGCAACCGATGGTACAGAATGGGACATATCATTTGTTCCGTGTAATGACCAGGCGAACCCGGATCCCGGATTTGCTGACCAGTGGGATAATAACCAAAACTGGGGGATAGGTAATTTCTATTCCGGAAGTTATTATCCCAATGCCGGATGCCTCGAGAACTTCAACTCAGGCCCTGTAGACGGAACCTGGACACTAACAGTTGTGGATGGTCAGGGCAACGACGTTGGTAACTTTTACGATTACGAGATCATTTTTTGCGACCCTTCAGGTATTTCTTGTTTTTCCTGCGCAGCTCAGGCTGGCAATCTCGAACAACCAAATGTTACGGCCTGCCAGGGCAGCAGTAACCTGAATTTGAATCTACCGCCTACTTATACTCCCCCACTGGTAGCGCCACCAGCCGGGGAATACTCTTATACCTACATTGTTAGCGGAGCCGGAGGAGTTATTCTTGCATATGAACCAGGCCCGGACCTGACCGGATATGACCCTGGAACCTATAACGTTTGTGGACTATCCTACTTTACTGCGCAGGAAGGTGATATTCCTGCGCCGAACGGATCACTAACCACAACACAACTTTCCAACCAACTTGAAGGTGGTAGCCCACCATTTTGTGGTGATGTGAGTGGGAATTGTGTTCAGGTAACCATCAACACTGCGCCACCAGATGTGGAAGAGTACGTGGAAATATGTGCTCCGGAATGCTACTCTTTTTTTAATGCAAGCTACTGTCAATCAGGAACTTATGTAAGAACGATTACAACAGCTCAAGGTTGTCAATATACAGCTACACTATTCTTAACAGTTCACCAGCCAGCACTTACCAACCTGAACGAAGTAATTTGTAATGGAGACTGCGCTACCACTCCTGGATTCGAAGATCGTTGCTTCCCTGGTGTATATCAGGAAAATTTACAAACAGAATATGGATGTGACAGTTTGGTTATCCTTAACCTGCAAGTCTTGCCAGTATTGGCCATAGCAAGCCCAAACGGGCAATTGGATTGCAACACTCCGTCTATTACCATTACTGGTGCAGGATCAAGTACCGGTGGAACAGTCACTTATTTATGGACAGCATCCAATGGAGGGCATATTGTGGGATCAAACTCCAATATTAATGTATTGGTGGATGAAGCTGGGACCTATACCCTTAGGGTTTGCCGGACTGGTGGCGGGGCCTTTTGCTGTGATTCGACCTCAATTTCCATCATCGACAATGGAGCCCCCCCCCTGGCTCCGGCATCTGTTAACGGCCCTTCAACCGTTTGCCTGGGAGACACCGTACAGTTTTCAGCGGCGCTTGTAACCGGAGCCAATTCCTATACATGGACGGTACCTCAGGGAGTTACCATTATTGGCAATAGTAACGGAAGCACCATTTTGGTGGCCTGGAACAGCAACATAGCCGGACAAATATGCGCAGCCTCTGTAAATGCTTGTGGAACGTCTTCTTACCGTTGTATTCAAGTAGGTGTTTCTCAACCCGCCTTCGGGCAACTCACACACGTTTGTGATAGCACCAACACCAATTATACCATTACCTTTTCTGTAAACGGCGGGGCACCACCATACACCATCCCTGGAGGTTTGGTTACCAACGGTGTATTTAACTCACTACCTATTCCCAGCGGCAACCTGTTCAATTTCCAAATTACCGATAGTCTTGGATGCATTTCTGATACGCTAATGGGCTCTTTCAACTGCTCCTGTGCTACCGGCGCCGGCCAAATGGAATTGACACCTTTACAAGCCTGTGAAAACCAAACCGTTACGGCTACACATCTGGGGGGGCAAACGCTGGATGGAAACGATGTTACCGCTTATGTATTGCATAGTGGATCAGGCACAACACTTACACCTCCTGTTGTGGCTCAAAATCAAACCGGCACATTCGGGTTCCAACCTGGAATGGTGTACGGTCAGACTTATTATATCTCATTGGTTGCCGGAAATAATCTCGGAGGCTTTCCTGATCCCTCCGATCCGTGTTTATCCGTTTCACAGGGTCAACCTGTTGTATTTCTGGAAATTCCGGTTGCGAATGCAGGTCTGGATCAAGACACCTGCGGCCTCACCCTATTGCTATCTGCCAGTCCTGGCGTTGGACTTGGCCAATGGAATGTACTGAATGCTCCGCTTCCTGACACCTTGCAAATATCAGGTAACCAAAATCCAAACACTGGCGTAACGGCCTCCGGCTATGGTATTTTTACCCTTAGCTGGAACCTGAATAACAATGGATGTACAGATAGCGATACCCTGGTACTGGATTTTAACGCCACCCCTCAAACACTGGACATTCAGCATACCTGTGATGCAGCTAACGAAAACTTCAGTGTCTCTTTCAATATTTTGGGTGGTACACCCGGATACACTGTTACCGGAACGCCTGCAGGCTCTGGTTCCGGCGCGAGTTATCAGTCAGCTTTTATTCCAAACAATGATACCTATACTTACCTCGTTACAGACAGCGCTGGATGTACATCACTCCCTTTGACCGGAACATTCGCTTGTCTGTGTTCTTCTGTAGCAGGGCAAATGGAAAACACTACGCTAACTACTTGCGAAGGCGGAAGTATTAATGCCATACATTTAGGTGGGGAAATATTAGACGGCAATGATACTGCTGCCTATGTGTTGCATACACTGTCTGGCCCAAGTTTGGGACAGGTGTTTGATCAAAACACAAGTGGTTCATTTAGTTTTTTACCCGGAATGACCTATGGAACTACCTATTATGTGTCGTTTGTAGTAGGTAATGTAGTAGCTGGCAATTTGAACCTTCAGGACCCCTGTTTAGCAGTGTCTTCGGGGCAGCCGGTGGTTTTTTATGAAAACCCAATTGCTGAGGCCGGATTAGATCAATCCACATGTGGCACCTTATTGGGTTTATTGGCAAATCTGCCGGCAGGAAGCACCGGCCAATGGTCTGTAAGCACAACGCCCCCTGGCGGGTCTCTTTCACTTGGTAACAATCAATTACCAGTTACTTCTGCCACTTCCAGTGTATTTGGCGATTATACCCTTACCTGGACGCTTGCTCAAAATGGATGTATTGGCACAGATCAGGTAGTGTTACAATTCCATGAATCTCCGGTTCTTGATGACCTCACACGAGTCTGCGATGCCAGCAATCAAAACTTTACCGTTACTTTAGAAATATCTGGAGGCACGGCGCCATATGAAGTGAATGGCCAGAGTATTGCAGGCGCTAGTTTCACATCGGTTAGTTTCGCAAATGGCGATTCTTATTCCTTTACTGTGGTGGACGCCAATGGCTGTTCCATACCTCAGATAAACGGAGCATTTAGTTGTAACTGCGCCACAGATGCAGGTACCATGGCAGTTCAAGCCCTAACCGCTTGTCAAGGTCAAACGGTCACCGCCATAGCCAATGGCAATGCAACATTAGATGGCAATGATATTACGGCATTTGTATTACACAATGGTACCGGCCCCACCTTAGGACAGGTTTTTGCCCAAAATACCACTGGTCAGTTCTCTTTTCTGGCTGGCCAGATGCAATTTGGCACTACCTACTATATTTCACTGGTAGCAGGAAACCCGGCAAGCGGGTTTCCTGATCCTAATGATCCTTGTTTCTCAGTAGCGCCAGGCCAGCCGGTAGTGTGGCTGGAAAATCCAAACCCCAATGCAGGTGCCAACGCAGCTATTTGCGGACAAACAATTGACTTACAAGCCGGAAACAGTACTTTTGACGGCTTATGGTCACAAGTTTCAGGACCTGGAACCTCAACCTTTCAACAAAATACCGACCCAAACAGTCCAGTTAATGTATCTGTAACCGGAATCTATGTATTTGAGTGGATGCTTGCCAATGGAAACTGTACTTCCGCCGACCAGGTAAGTATTCAATTCAACGCTCTGCCACAGGTTAACCAGATCAATGAACTTTGTGATGGCACCAACACGGAATATGTGGTCAATTTTACGGCAAACAATGGTTTGGCGCCTTATGCTGTTAGTGGCCTGACCGGAAACTTTAACGGGAACAATTTCAGTTCTTTACCCTTACCCAACAACGCTACCTACTCATTCGTACTATCTGATGCAAACGGCTGTGAAAGTCCGTTGGTTTCAGGAGTGGAAAACTGTGATTGCGCCACAAGTGCAGGCACCATGACCACAAACCCTGCCATTTTCTGCGCAGGTAGTCCTGCTACTGCAAACTGGAATAATGATGCCACATTGGATGCCAATGATTTGGTACAGTTTATCCTGCACAATGGCTCAGGAGCAGCAGTGGGAACAGTTTATGCAACGAACAGCCTGCCGACATTCAATTTTACCCCTGGTCTGCAAACGGGCGTTACCTATTATATCTCAGCCATCGCCGGCAATAACAACGGAGGCAATGTGGACCTGAACGACCTGTGTTTATCCGTTACTCCTGGTGCTCCGGTTCAATGGAAACCACTACCAAACGCCACACTAACTGGCGATGCCACTATTTGTCAGGGAGAAAGCAGCACGCTTTCATTTCAGGGAACAGGCACATATCCACTAACCGTTACTTATCAGGAAAATAACACTGCCAACAGCCTCGTATTAACCGGTCCACAAATCGTCACAGTAGAAGTTAGCCCTTCTTCTACAAGTACTTACACCTTAGTGCAGGTAACAGACGGTACATTACCCAATTGCCTGTCTGCCCTGACGGACATGGCAACTATTACCGTAAATCAGCCGGTAGAAGCTGGTTCTCCGGGACCGGCGCTTGCCTTTTGCAAAGGCACTGGCAATCTTGTCAACCTTTCCAGTCTGCTCCTTGGCGCTGATACCGGAGGCGCCTGGCAGGAAACTTCAGCCTCGCCATCACAGGCTGGAGCTTTTAATGCTTTGAATGGCACCTTCCAAACCGGAAATCAAAATGCCGGTGTTTACACCTTCCGTTATGTGGTTACGGGTGCTGCCCCATGTACAAACGATGAGGTTTCTGTTAGCATCACCATTCATCCGCAACCAAATGCAGATGCCGGTGCAGATCAAACCCTGAACTGTAATCTGCCGGCCGTTACTATTGGTGGGTCCGGCACCAGCACAGGCGCCTACCTCTGGATACTAAATGGCGATACGCTTAGTACAAACCGTCTGTTCCAGGTAAAGGAAGGTGGCGATTATACCCTTCAGGTTACCAGCCCGGAAGGATGTACTGACTCAGACATCGTATCCGTTACAGAAGACAACGAGGTGCCAGTGGTAACAGGTGCGGTATCCAGAAATATTCGTTGTAATGGAGAGGAGAATGGTTCTGTTGCTGTAACAGGAGTACAAACCTCGAATCCACCGGTTTTATATTCGCTGGACGGTCTTAATTTCAGTAGCAGCCCCGTATTCAGCGAATTGGCTGCCGGTGATTATACGATTACACTACAAGATGCCAATGGCTGCGAAAGCACAACAGATACGCTTACCATTACAGAACCTCCGGCAATTATAGCTTCCTTAGGAGCTGATCTGCTGCTTCAATTAGCCGATTCAGCCCATATTTTCCTGCAAACCAGTGTACCTCCTGGCGATTTGGAGATTGTATGGGCGCCGCTAATGGATGAGACTGCTGTTGGCCAACCTTTCCAGCATTTTTTACCCTGGAGATCTGTTCAACTGGGCGTAACCGTAACGGACAGCAATGGATGTGTGGGCCAGGACCGTATTTTAGTGCAAGTGAACCGACCATATCAGGTGTATATTCCAAATGTTTTCAAACCTGATGGTGATATTGACCCAATCCTTCACATCTATGCCGATCGGGATGTGGAATTCGTAGAATCCTTTCTCATTTACGATCGTTGGGGAGAAGCTGTGATGGAACACAGGAGGTTCCAGCCAAACGACCCTGCTTATGGGTGGGATGGAACCTTTAAAGGTCAGAAAGTGAATCCAGGTGTTTATGTTTACGCTGCGGTGATACAATTTATCGATGGTGAAAAGGTGTTGTTTAAAGGAGATGTGACCGTAATTCGGTAATAAAAACAGTAGAGTCTGTCACTCCTTTTTCTTCAAAATTGTAGAGGCGGTTTCGCAAGTGGGTACAAAACAGTAATTTTAGCTACTGTATTTCTACATTCCCTTGTGAGACCGCCTTTACATTGATCTCATACCTCTTGAATTAACAAAACGAACTGCTTTTAGGGCATGATCACCTCTATTGCGGGATTCTCCATTTGCGCTACCATTATTTTTTTTGCGGGCAAGCGGCTCTCATATTACGGCGATTTATTAGCCGACATGACCGGAATGGGAAAGGCATTTATGGGCCTGATTCTGATGTCGGCAGTAACATCCCTTCCTGAATTGATGGTTGGAATCAGCTCCGTAACGATTGTTCGGAACGCTGATCTTGCAGTTGGCGATATTTTGGGAAGCTGTGCCTTTAACCTGGGAATTTTATCCATCATGGATATGTTCACCTCAAAGAAAAACCCGATTTTGAGTAGCGTTTCACAAAGCCATATCCTGGCAGGAGCCCTTGGGATGTTGCTGATGGCATTGGTAGGATTGGGACTATTTCTGGATACGGATATTATACTCACACCTTCACTCGGCATCACCAGTTTGTCATTTGCAGGTATTTATTTTTTGGCAGTTAAAATATTGCACAACTACCAGCAAGCTAATCCCGTTTCAGAGGAAGCAATGCATGACCATCCACCTACACTCAGTTTGCGGGCAGTGATCATGCGATATGCCGGATTTGCCTTGATCATCATAGCAGCCGCACTCACCCTGCCTTATTTTGCTGATCACATTGCGGAGGCAACAGGTTTGGGAAAATCTTTTGTAGGAACGTTGTTTTTAGCCATTTCTACGTCATTACCAGAAATAGCGGTTTCGCTTGCCGCTATTCGAATTGGAGCTACGGATATGGCTGTTGGCAATCTTTTGGGCAGTAATATTTTTAATATCTTTATTCTGTTCCTGGATGACCTGTTTTATACCTCCGGACATCTATTGAAGGATGCCTCTGAAGCCAACTTGAGCTCAGTATTTTTCGTGGTTATGATGGCAGCCGTTGCTATTATCGGGCTACTCTTTCCGGCCCGGGAAAAAAAATGGATCCTTGGGATCGATACATTAGTCATTTTTTTATTGTATCTGATCAACATTTTAGTTTTGTATCACTTAACGGCCTGATATCCGCATCATATAACCGTTTACCATTCGTTCGATAATAAATTGAAGAAATGCTTCCACTAAGGGCAATGGTTAGTGATTCAGAAAGGTTTAAGCTGGCCATTTTGGATGGCATACATCAAACGCGTTCAAACCTTAAACTTCCAGCAGCAGTTTTGGACTGGTAGGGATAAAAAAACTGCCCGGTAGCGAACATGTCGCACCGGGCAGTTTTTTTATGTGATCCTAATCCACTATTACGGATTCGGTAAGCACAGTTTATTCACTGCACGCTCACCGGATGGAATAGGCCAGATGTAGTCCGGGTTAGACGCAGCCACTGCGCCAATGGTACCTTTTCCAGGCAGTGGAGACAACAGACGCTGGCAATCCTGGTTACGGAAACCTTCACCCAGCAACTCAATGCGACGTTCGGTCAACAACTGAGCGTTGAACGCAGCTGCATCTGCGAAGTCAGCCAAAGCATAAACTTTGGTTGGTTCAGAACGGCCGTGAACGGCATTCAGAAGATCAACCGACCGTTGGTTCAAACCATTTACACGAGCTTCTGCCTCTGCGAGGTTCAACAGTACCTCTGCATAACGAATTACCGGAGCGTAGTCCAGGTGTTCAGGTCCTGCAGGGAATTTATTGAGGTACCATTTACTGTTAGCAGAGTTGAAGAACACAAACTGACGACGAGCATCCGTAACGGTGAAGTTCACAGAGTCGCCAATAATACCAGCCTTGTTCATGGAGAAATCACCAATACCGCGAGGACCAGGATTGTAGTAGCTGCCGAGACCATTTTGTGTGCCAGGCAGGTCGTTGGTCGTGAACGGCATGGAGAAGATGCTCTCCGTTGTCGTGTAAGGCGTGCTGAATACATTTTTCACATTAGCCTGAAGCTCGTGAGCCACACCACTTGCGGCCTTGAAAGGCGCAGAGGCAGGAACGATTTTGTTAGCTTCTGTGATTACGTCTGCATAACGCTGCATGTTCATATAAACACGGGTCTTAAAGGCAATAGCCGTGTTTTTGTGTGCACGTGTGGTGTTCAGCAATGCACTTCCCTGAGTAGCCGGAAGGTTAGCTTCAGCATCATTCAGGTCAGAAAGGATCTGGGTGTATACCTGAGCAACAGTGCTGCGGGCCAGGTCATTGTTACCGGGTCCAACCTCGGCACGCAAACGCAGCGGAACGCCAAGCTGAGAGCCATTGCCATCTGCATACGGACGGCAGTACAGCGAAAGAAGGCTGTGGTAGCAAAGCGCACGGATGAACTTTGCTTCAGCAATGTAGCCATCTACCTTGGCGTTGTCATTTACCACGGCACGGTTAGCATCAGCTCCTTCGATGAAAAGGTTGCAGCTATTGATGGCATAGTAAACAGCATTCCAAAGGTTGTTTACATCATTGATATTGGTTTCGGCAACGGTGTGGTTCCATACAGAGAAACCTGTTACGTTATTGGTCGTTTCATTCAGGAACTCCTCTGCACGAATGTCGCCATACACGATGAAACGGCCACCGTAGTATGCGCCGCTTTTAACGTTGTCGTACAAACCGTTTAGCTGACTCACAAAACGGTCAGGAGTAGAAAATGCTGTAGCTGAGGAAAGACTGTTCAGTGGAGCTGGATCCAACAAATCTTTCTGGCATGCATTTGGCACCATCAATGCACCTAATGCAATGAGCAAGATGGAGAGTTTTTTATATGCTTGCATGATATTATTCAAAATGAATGGTTAGAAATTGGAATTAGAAACCGAGATTCAGGCCAACCACAAACGTGCGTGCCATTGGCACTGTGTTACGGTCAACACCTGGAGCAGAGTTGCTGTTACCGTTGGTAGAAACCTCTGGGTCTGTACCGGAATAATTGGTGAACAAGAATGCATTGTTAACAGAACCATACACACGCAGGTTGGAGATTTTTGCCTTATCCAGAACACTGGATGGCAGACGATAGCCAAACGTGATGTTACGGATCCGGAGGAAGTCTCCTTTTTCCACGTTTTCAGACATCGTAATGGCAGAACCGTTGGAAACGTTATCACCAAATACCACGCGTGGAATAGAACCATCTGTATTGTTTTCAGTCCAACGATCCAAAACATCTACATGGTTGTTCCAGAAACGCTGGTCGCGCAAACCGGCTTTGCTACCATTGTAGATATAGTTGCCACCAGCATAGTTCATCTGAATGTTCAGATCGAACGGACCGTAGGTAAAGGTATTGTCCCATCCACCAAACCATTTTGGAAGGGTTGGTCCATAAATGTTACCATCATTAATTTGAGATGGCGCAGAAACAAATGCACCGTTGTCAATACGAGTCCAGCGCTGACCGGCTGGAGCTGCGTGGTTGTACTGAACCTGGTAGGAACCGATACGGTTACCATCGGCATCGTAATCATATTTCACAAAGATCCGCTGGCCATTTGCAGGGTTAACACCTTGCGTTTCAACAGCATAGATAGAGCCGATGGATTCTCCAACACGGATAATGCTGGTAGTTTCCAATCCTGAAGTTTGCGCCAGAATGTCTGAGTTACCTTCAGCCAGTTCCAGGACTTCATTTCTCATCAGAGTGATATTGGCGTTGGTAGTCCAGCTGAACTTGCCCTTACGCAACACCGTTGCACTCAATCCAAATTCATGACCAACATTCTCCATAGATCCAACGTTGATATTGATGGAGTTTCCAGGAATACCTTTGGATGGAGCCTGTGGAGCAGCCAAAATAAGTCCGTCGATCAGGTTGGTGAAATAGGTATATTCACCCTGGATACGATCGTTGAACAAACCGAATACTACACCAACGTCCAGTTTTTTGCTGGATTCCCAAGACAGTTGTGGGTTTCCGGCCTGGCTAAAGAAGAAAGTTGGCGCTGCGCCATACAAGCCAGAGTTATAAAGGCTCAGGGATGCGAAATCACCAATACCGTTGGCATTACCTACTGTACCATAGCTACCACGAATTTTGAAGTAGTTCACGGTTTTGCCGATGCTGTTTTTCCAGAAATCTTCTTCAGAGATATTCCATCCGGCAGAAGCGCCCCAGAATGTTCCTTTTTTATTGCCCGGAGCATATGCAGAGTATTCATCCTGACGAATGTTAGCGGTCAGGAAGTAACGACGGTTGAATTCATACGTCGCACGGCCGAAGTAGGAAAGCAGATAGTTCTCGCCCTGGAAGTTACCGCTCGGGTTGATCGTAGTAAAGTTACCCTGGTAGGTGGTGAAGAAAGGATCTGCAATAGCGGTACGCTGAGCACCCCAGCCCTCCGTCTTGGTATACTGTTGTTCGTTACCGGCAAGCAGTCCAATTTTGTGCTTGTCCTGAAGGTTCAGGTCGTACGACACGAGGTTTTGCCAGTTCCAGCGATTGTTGCGAACGAAAATGTTGGCGGCCAAACCGTTTTGACCAAAACCGTCGCCGTGGACTGGAGTCCAATATGTCTGGTTTTCAAAACCTACGTTGTCAATACCGTAAATGGATTTTACTTTCAAATCCTTTACAATTTCAAGTTCTCCATAAACAGAAGCCTGAATTTGGTTGGCTTCAGAAGTGGCTCTGTTCAGATCAATCAATGGAATCGGGTTGATAAAGCCAGTAGTCTGCTTGTTTTTTCCGAGTCCAAGCTGGTTGGTAGAAGTGATATTATACTGTGCAGTACCAGTGAGGCGATTGCCACTGGCATCGTAACGATATGGGTCTACCACTGGAGACAATACAAAGGCCAAACGACCAATACCTGAGGTAGCAAAAGCTTCACCAGGAAGTGATCCGGTGTTTGGTGCGGCATTATTGTTTTTACCGTAGGCAATATTACCACCAATTTTGATACGATCTGTCAGCTTATGATCGAGATTGATACGACCGGAAAGGCGCTCAAACTCATTGTTCACGATCATACCTTCCTGGCGGGTATAGCCCAAAGCCATGTAATAGGTAGTTTGATCAGATCCACCGGAGAAGTTTAATGCGTGGCTTTGCTGGAAAGCATTGCGGTAAATGTAGTCTGCCCAGCGGGTATCTACCTGTTGGCCATTGATGGTATCCAGGAAGTACTGAGGGCCAGACAGGCCTGCATTTGCTGCTGCCTCATTTTTAACTTCAACGTACTGTTGTGCATTAAGCACTTCAGGAACGCGAACAGCCTGTGTCCAGCCGGTCCAAAGGTCGTAGTTTACACGAGTTTTGCCTTTTTGGCCACGCTTGGTGGTAATCAGCACAACACCTGCAGATGCACGAGAACCATAAATAGCCGTAGCAGAGGCATCTTTCAAGATGTCGATGCTCTCAATATCGGCAGGGTTCAGGTTAGACAGTGGGTTGTTAGCGGCATTGTTACCAAAAGAGCCTGTAAAGGTTGGCACACCATCAATAACCACGAGCGGGAAGGAGCTCAGGTTAATGGAGTTGATACCACGTACACGGAATACCGGAGGGTTGTTCAACACACCATTCGGCAGGCTGACGTTCACACCGGCTGCACGGCCTTGCAGTAACTGGTCAAAACTCTGAGCCGGTAACTGGGCGATATCATCCCCTTTAATGGAGGAAATACTACCCGTGATGGCTCGTTTTTGCTGGGTACCATAACCCACAACGACCACTTCCTGCAAGGTGTTCGGATTCACCTGCATCACTACGTTGTAGTCTGATGCAGATGTGAGCGGAACATCCTGAGTGAGGTAACCGGTGTAAGACACCTTTAATAGTGTCGAACCAGAAGAAACTGAAAAACGGAACATACCATTTGCATCTGTTGATGTACCTGAAGAGGTACCAGGTGCGGTAACCGTTGCACCGATGAGCGGTTCACCCTGATCATCGGAGACTTTTCCCGTCACAACGCGCTGTGACAAAACTTGCGAAGCGCTCAGTAAGAGCAAGGCAAGCCCGAGTAGGAATTGCTTCATACAATGAAATTTGATTTGGTTAAAATTAGTAAATGTCAAAAAAATAATAGTAATACACTTGAGCTATTGGGGCATATGACATTCTAAATCAAGGGATTATACAAATCGAACATCTTGATTTCGGAGCAAATAAAGCGACATTTTCACTTGAATGTATCTTTTGGGACAAAAAATATTATTTCAAAATTAAGAAATGATTATCTTAAAGTTCCAATTCCATCGACAAAAAATTGCCCAAACCAGCCAATTGGTGAGTTTGTTCACTAACTACCTATGAAGTCCCGCCACCTTTGGTGCCGATTACCTGTTCTACCACCACCGTCGCCTTTGCCCAACGTTCTTCAAAACCACCATGAATGACGGAAAAGGGCAACTGTCGGCATTCCAATTCTTCCAGAAGTCGATCAAACATCCATGATCTGGCATATTCAAACTCCCTGAGTCCGTCATTTACCCAGGGAATATCCGGAGCACAAAGTAAAAAGTGGGCATAATGACGCTCATGATTGGCCCAATAGATCCATGGCTGACATTTGCCCTTAAAGTAGACCTCGCTCCAAATTTGTGTTACCAATAACTCGGTGTCACAAAACAGCACCTTATTTGCCTGCAAAGCCATTTCATCTTCCCGGTACAATTGTCCACCTGCTACATGTGCAAAGTCCAGATCAGTTGAATCCATCCCGAATTTTTCACAATAGGTTCGGCCGTATTCTTCTACATGCACTGTATTATAATGAGCAGCCAGTTTTTCGGCTAAAAAACTTTTGCCACAACTTTCAGGTCCAACCAGCGCAATTCTATGCACAAATGCGGCTCTAGAAACAGGCAGTAAAAAATGGTGATGACTGTAAGGTTGTCTTCTGATAACCCGAGTTGACGGCAAATCAGATGTTGCTTCTTCATATATCCTGTAATAATCCACTAAAGGAGGCAGATTCAGCATTTTCCACTTACCCAGACCATCCAACAAAATTTTCTTCTTTCCTGGATGCCGTGCTATAAATTGTAGTGCTTGTTCAAGACCACCAGCTACCTGAACTACCTGTAGATCAGGCCAGGTATTTTTCACCCATTGATACCGTTGCCATCCTGGACTTTCTGTTTTCGGGTCTCCCAAAACTAAAATACTAAGCTGATCACAGTGCAATCGGGCTTCTGCAATCAGGGCCTCGTGCCCTCGATGCAATGGATCAAATTTTCCCAGAATAAAACCTTGCTTCATGTTTATGTACTTTTGCGCGGCCAACTAATTTAGAACTATCTGAACTGCATTTTGGCTTTTTATTGTCAAGAAAAAGAGTCCTTTAAATTTCCATCACGTGCCTAATAGAACAGCCACCACAAAAAAAGATCAAATAAGTCGCTATACTGCCACTCCAGACAAAAATATTCTGGAAAAAGCATTCAGGCTAATGGCTACGGCCAAAGCAATGACGGATATCTACGAGGCAAATTTTAAATTTGTCAGTAAATATGTTCATGCTACTTCACGAGGGCATGAAGCCATTCAACTCGCAGTAGGCATGCAGTTGATGCCACAGGATTTTGCGTATCCGTATTATCGTGATGACAGCATGCTGCTTGGCATGGGGTTGCGCCCCTACCATCTCATGCTGCAACTTATGGCCAAAAGGGACGACCCGTTCTCCGGAGGGAGGTCATACTACTGTCACCCATCTCTAAGAGAGAATCAATTCCCTAAGATACCGCACCAAAGTAGCGCAACCGGAATGCAGGCAATTCCCGCGACAGGAGCTGCCCTGGGTTTTTGGTATCAGGAGGCTATGCAACGAGTCAATGGAGTGGAGCCGCAAGACACCCATTCCAATGGCAGGACAGTGGATCTGGAAAACCCATACCCTTATCATTTTAAAGCAAAAAATGGCAAAGCACACGCCATGCCAGGCCTTGTTGTTTGCTCCCTGGGAGATGCCTCCGTAACAGAAGGGGAAGTAGCTGAAGCCTTTCAAATGGCTGTTTTGAAAAAACTGCCCATCCTTTACCTGGTTCAGGATAATGGCTGGGATATTTCGGCTAATGCTGCCGAAACACGGGTGGCGAATGCTGCTGAATACGCTAAAGGATTCCCGGGACTGGAAACAGTGAGTATAGAAGGCAATGATTTCACCCAATGTTGGAACACCATCCTTCAGGTGATGGATAACATCCGGCGGGAACGAAGGCCTTTTTTAGTGCATGCCAGGGTTCCTCTGTTGAATCACCATACCTCTGGCGTACGAAAAGAATGGTATCGGGATGATCTGGAAGAGCATGCCAAGCGAGACCCCTACCCCATCCTGCGCAAGCTGTTATTGGAAAATGGCTTTTCGGAAAAAGACTTGATAGATCTGGAAACTCAGGCCAGCAACACAGTACAGCAAGATTTCGATGCATCCAGGGAGGCCGAAGACCCAAAGCCGGAAGATCTGTTTACCCATGATTTCGCCCCAACGCCAATTACGGAAGAAGCAGGCAACAGATCACCCCAAAATGGTGAAACCAAGGTTATGGTGGACTGCGCCTTGTTTGCCATTGAAGAATTGATGCGTAAGTATCCGGAATGTCTGCTTTATGGTCAGGATGTGGGTCGCCGCCTTGGTGGTGTATTCAGAGAGGCCGCTACCCTGGCCGAAAAATTTGGCGATCATCGGGTATTTAATACACCCATCCAGGAAGCTTTTATAGTAGGAAGCACTGCTGGAATGAGTGCCGTAGGGTTAAAACCAATTGTTGAAGTACAATTTGCCGATTACATCTGGCCGGGATTGAACCAGTTGTTTACAGAAGTAGCACGCAGTTGTTATCTCAGCAATGGAAAGTGGCCCGTGAGCTGCGTGCTTAGGGTACCCATTGGAGCATATGGCAGCGGAGGCCCTTATCACAGCAGTAGCGTGGAAAGTGTGGTTACACAGATTAGGGGCGTAAAAATTGCTTACCCAAGCAATGGTGCAGACCTCAAAGGGCTCCTTAAAGCAGCCTGGCATGATCCTAATCCGGTTGTTATCTTTGAACATAAAGGGCTTTATTGGAGCAAGGTGCGTGGCACAGAAGCGGCTCGCACCATTGAACCGGATGCCGATTATGTGGTGCCGTTTGGGAAAGCCCGTTTAGCCTTGACTGCCGCACCTGACAGCATTCAGAAGGGAGAAACCCTCGCGGTGATTACCTATGGTATGGGTGTCCATTGGGCACTCAATGCTGCAGAACAATTCCCAGGACGTATAGAAATTCTGGATTTACGCACCTTGTCCCCCTTGGATGAAGAAGCTATGTATACTGCAGCCCGCCAACATGGCCGGGTTTTGGTGGTTACTGAAGAACAGGTAAATGGGTCGTTTGCACAAACACTTGCCGCCCGAATACAGGAAAATTGTTTCACGTTTCTGGATGCGCCAGTTAGAACCATTGGCGCAGAAAATATGCCTGCAGTACCGCTAAACACGACGCTGGAGCAAACCATGATTCCATCTATTGAAAAGGTCGCCGAGGCAATGGCTGCCATACTGGCCTGGTAAGATCAGAACCACTTAACCAGACCTTCAAGCAGTAAGTTGCGTAATTTTCCGCCATAAGGAGGCAGGAAAAATTTGGAAACGGGCAAATATTTAGCCTGGTATAGTACACCTTTGGAGTTGGTGAATTCCAGGAACCCAAATTCGCCGTGACAATTTCCAAGTCCGCTGGCATTGCTGCCTCCGAACGGTAGTTCAGGATTGTAAAAATGAGGTCCGCAATCATTAACTGTTACCCCTCCACAACGGGTTTCTGCAAGCATGTGCCGAATTTCACGGTCAGAATTGGAGAAAAAGTACATCGATAGCGGCTTAGGTCTTGCATTTATATAGGCAATGGCTTCTGCCGTATGCTTATAAGTGCGTATGGGCATTATGGGCCCAAAAATTTCTTCTTCCCAAATTTTAGCTGTTTCCGGCACCCCGCTAAGGATGGTGGGAGCAATATACAGGTCCAAAAAGTCTGATTCCCCACCATATTCCAGTGTTGCCCCTTGTTCTAATGCATCATCCAGCAAATATTTCACCCGTTGGAAATGCCGGCTGCCAACAATCCTGCATATATCCGGCGATGACTTGACCTCCTCAGGAGTACTTCCATAAAAAGCCTTTAGATGATAGCGGAGTTTCTCAAGGAGCTTGTCATAACAGTCTTCATGTACTATTACATAGTCCGGTGCAATGCAGGTTTGTCCCGCATTAATCACTTTCAACCAGGCGATCTTGGCAGCAGCGGTGTCAAGGTCAGCTGTTTTATCTACAATAACCGGGCTTTTGCCGCCCAATTCAAGGGTAACGGAACTAAGGTGCTCAGCTGCTGCACGCATCACTACCTTACCAACGGAGGTGCTGCCCGTGAAAAATATATGATTGAAAGGTAAGGATAGTAACTCCTGAGCCACACTGGCGTCACCTTCAAACATACTCACCTCTCCCGGAGGGAAACACTTATCCAGAATCTCACGTATTACGACATTGGTGTTCGGCGAAAACTCAGAAGGTTTGAGTATCACACAATTACCGGCGGCAATGGCCGACACCATTGGATCGAAACTCAGGTTGAATGGAAAATTCCAGGGCGCAATGATTAGACATACCCCTTTAGGCTCGTACTGAATCTCATTATGCGAACGGAACAAGGGCAGAGATGCGCCTACCCGCTTGGGGGTCATCCATGAAGCCAGATGATCAATAGCAAAGCGAATTTCATGCAGTACCACGCCTAATTCAGATATATTAACCTCTGCCGGGCTTTTTCGCAAATCTGCCCACAGAGCCTTTTCCAGCGGTAGCCGATATTCCAGGATCGTTTGATGCAGTCTTTTCAGTTTGGCAATGCGCTGCCTGGCATTTGTTCGTCCAACCTCCCATTGATGTTCTTTTTGCAAGGCAAAAACACGGTGGATTTCAGCTTTTAAATCAGGATTAAGGGAAACTACGGGTTGATCTTTGTTCATGGTGATGAGAAAGGAAAAGTTGATAAACCGAGGGCCGCAAAGATGCTTTATTCCCTCTGAAAAGTCCAATGCAGTTTTTTTAAAAATTTAACACTGTTTGCACAATAATAAATTACCGATTAAAATGCCTGAACAACACACATTTACCCGCATAATAATCCGTAAAATAAAAATGAGATAGAATTTAGTTAAATTTTTTGCCAATCCCATTTCTTGGCTATAACATTGTTTTAAAATTGCAGAAGAAGATGATTTTATACTTAAACATGCAACCTTAAAAAGTTGTTCTGCATCAAGACATAACAATTACTACCTGATACCTGACCAAGTTCTAATCTTTAGAGACCGTTCCTTCTAATTTTTAACCACTTAAAGTTCGCAATACCATGATGAAAGTAAGTGTGCAGTCCATTCATTTTAACGCTGATACCAAGTTGATTGAGTTTATTGAGAAAAAACTGATGCGACTTGATCGATATTTTGACAAAAACAGACCAATTGAGGCAGAAGTACACCTCAAACTACAAGATACTGGACGGCAAATCCAGGAAAAGGTCATTGAGGTCAAATTACATGTACCCGGTGGCTGGGTTATTGACAAAAAGACCGGGCGTACCTTTGAATCAGCCGTAACTGCTTCTACCGACACCTTGAAACGACAATTGCTCCGACACAAAGACAGAGTTACAACACATCAACATATTAAAATCTCAGATTAGGGTGTGTCTGAATCAGTTTAGTGCCCCTCCTCTTAAAGCACTTCTTTGACTCAGCACCTGATGCTCAATACACTCCTCAGGAGGAATCCTGACTTTTACAGCCGCAATACAAGGCTGGAAGCCCGGTCACCCACGACCGGGCTTCGTTTTTTTATTCAACCTGGAATTGCCAATGGCCGTCTAATCCATGTTAACATATTTAAAAATGCACCCGCGGCGTGTTCGTTCCGTTTGGCTTTCCTACTTTTGCCCACTTTTTTAACGCAAAAACACTAATTCATTCCTCTATATGGTCAAATTTTTGATTACTGCAGCGTCTGTTTTACTGCTGACTTGTTCCATTCAAGCCCAAACCGATCCATCTCTATTTACGGTAAAAGGCAGGCCGGTACCCGTTTCTGAATTTAAATACATTTATGCCAAAACCAATCAGGATAAGGCCGACTTTTCTGAAAAAAGCCTTAGGGAATACCTGGAGTTGTATACCAACTTTAAGCTCAAGGTGCAAAAAGCCCGGGATATGCAATTGGATACCATCGCCTCTCTGAAAAGCGAACTGGATGGTTACAAAAAACAATTGGCAAAGTCTTACCTGGAAGACAAAGAGTTGACTGAGAAGCTTATACGGGAAGCATATGATCGGATGCTTCTGGATATTGATGTCAGCCACATGGTGGTTAATTGCGACCGTAATCGTCCGGCCGCTGATACACTCAAAGCCTACACAAGAGTAGCCAACTGGCTCAAAATGATCCAGAAAGGCGCTGATTTTAATACCATCGCGAGAGACAGTTCAGAAGATAAATTTGTAAAAGAAAATGGAGGCAATCTGGGCTTTATCACAGCTATGTTGCCTGACGGATATTACGATATCGAACGTGCCATCTACTCAGCCAAGGTTGGTGATGTGGTTGGCCCAGTACGATCCAATGCCGGATACCACCTGCTTCGTGTCAATGGATCACGTCCTGCCCGTGGCGAAGTGGAAGTAAACCAAATCCTGATCCGCAAGGGCGATACACCAGAAAAACATGACCAGAAGAAAATGCGGGCGGATAGCGCTTATAATGCACTTTCGGCTGGTGAAAAATGGGATGTGGTATGTCAAAAATATTCTGAAGACAAAACCACTGCTGCAAAAAGTGGATACCTCGGCTTTTTCGGCATCAACCGCTATCAAAAAGCATTTGAAGATGCCTCTTTTGCGCTGCAAAATGATGGCGACTTTACAAAAGTTGTAGAGACAACCCTTGGATTTCACATTATCCAACGTAAAAGTCGCCGCGGTATTGCCACTTTTGACCAATTGAAACGTGGTTTGACTGAGCGAGTTAAGCGTGACAGTCGCAGTGAAAATGCCCGTCAATCCATGATCAGCCGTATCAAAAAAGAGGGTCAGTTCACAGAAAACACCAAAATATTGGCAGCGTGGTCTGCCAAACAAACGGACACGGTGTTTCACACCTTTAAGTGGAAACCGGATCCGGCTAAACCTCAGGATGTTTTGTTCAACTACGGAAACGAGAAAAAATATACCATTGCTGACTTTGAAGATTTTTGTCAACGTTCCGGCCGGGATCGCATGCGTGGAGCTGGCTACCCTATACAGGAAACCATCAATAAACTCTATAAAGCATGGGGCGACGAAACTGCGATGTCATTTGAAGAAGGGCAACTGGACAAAAAGTATCCTGAGTTCAAATCCCTGATGCGTGAATATGAAGAAGGCATTCTACTGTTTGAGGCCCTAAAGCAAAATGTATGGGATCGGGCTAATTCTGATTCCGTTGGCCTTCTAAAGTATTATGATGAAGAACTCAAAATGAAATATATGTGGAAGGAGCGCGCCCGCGTTACCTTCTACACCTTAAAAACGGATGATCCTAAGGTCATTGAGAAGGTGCGTGCTTTAGCTGCAAAGAAACCTGCAGCTGATGTATTAAAGAAATTCAACAAGAAAGACAAGCCGGAAGTACTTACAGTAATGGAAAAGCTGTACGAAAAAGACAAAAACAAAGATCTGGGTACGCTTTGGGCAGCTGGCGATATGACCGAAACCAAAACTGATGCTGGCACTAAAACAGCATCCTTTATCAAAATTGAAGCATTGGTCCCCCCCTCACCAAAACAACTTTCCGAAGCGCGTGGATATGCGGTAGCTGACTATCAGGATTACCTGGAGAAAAAATGGATCCAAGACCTTCGGAAAGAATATCAGGTTGTGTTGGATGAAACCGTGTTTAAATCACTGATCAAGAAATAAGCGCATTTTTTGCCAACCTGAAACAGGCTTCACCCTCCAGACGGTCAATTCTATACAAGAAATTGAAAGCTGGTCGGTGAAGCTTTTTTATTATACTACTCATCTCAAAAACATATTACTTCAAAAAACAACTGGCATTTTCTACATTTGCCCCATGTCTGATATTATTTTCTCTCTCATCGATCAGGAACTCGACCGTCAGCGTCGGGGTGTGGAACTTATTGCTTCCGAAAATTTCACCAGTCAAGCCGTTCTGGATGCCATGGGGTCATGCCTTACCAATAAATATGCAGAAGGCTATCCGGGCAAACGCTACTACGGTGGTTGTGAAGTAGTAGATCAAATTGAAACACTCGCCATTGACCGCTTGAAGGCACTTTTTGGCGCTGAATGGGCCAATGTACAACCCCACTCCGGAGCCCAGGCCAATGCAGCCGTGTTTCTTGCCTGCCTGCAACCTGGCGATAAAATCCTGGGTTTTGACCTCGCTCATGGCGGACATTTGTCGCATGGATCACCGGTGAATTACTCTGGCAAAGTATACAATCCAGTTTTCTACGGAGTAGAACCGGATACCGGAAGGATTGATATGGATAAAGTGGAGGCCATCGCTCATGCCGAAAAACCTAAACTTATCATTTGTGGCGCATCTGCCTATGCCCGAGACTGGGACTATGCGCGTTTTCGAAAGATAGCAGATGCTGTAGACGCCTTGCTCCTGGCTGATATAGCACACCCGGCAGGATTGATTGCTGCCAGGCTACTTAATGACCCAATTCCTCATTGTCATATCGTAACCAGTACCACCCACAAAACACTTAGAGGTCCCCGTGGCGGTATTATCATGATGGGTAAAAATTTTGACAATCCCTGGGGACGCACTACTAAAAAAGGTGACCCTATCCAGATGTCGTCCATTCTGGACAGCGGTGTTTTCCCTGGCATGCAGGGTGGCCCGTTGGAACATGTCATAGCAGCCAAAGCTGTTGCGTTTCAGGAGGCCCTTCAACCAGATTACAGGGCTTATTGTCAGCAAGTAGTTAAAAACGCCCAGGCCATGGCCGCAGAATTTGTGAACCGTGGATATGATATAATTTCCGGCGGCACCGACAACCACCTCATGCTTCTGGATTTACGTAGTAAGGGGGTAACCGGCAAACTTGCAGACCATGTACTTGGAGAAGCCGATATTACCGTCAACAAAAACATGATCCCGTTTGATCCTCAACCCCCTATGACAACCTCAGGCATAAGAGTTGGCGCTGCGGCCATTACTACCCGTGGATTCAGGGAAGATGATTGCAGGCAGGTAGTAGAATGGATTGATGAGGTAATTACGCATGCTTCCGACGCTTCCGTCCAAGCAAAAGTGCGTGGAGCCGTCAATGAATATATGGGCAAATTCCCACTTTACGCATAAACCCTATAAACCTCCCGGAATATCATTCCGGGATACGTAAACCCCATAAACCAACACAACCCACCTCAACCACATACATCATGACCGATTCTAAAGCCAACTTACTATATGTAGAGGACGACGAAAGCCTAAGCTTCGTTACCCGCGACAATCTTGAGCTGAATGGATATAATGTAACCTATTGCAGTGACGGCAAACAAGCACTCGACATTATCCATGCAGGGCAAAAATTTGACCTTTGCATTCTGGACGTAATGCTTCCAGAGGTGGATGGTTTTACGATTGCGCAGGAAATTCGCGCTATTGACGATCATGTGCCCATTATTTTCCTGACAGCAAAAAGCATGAAGCAGGATAAAATCCACGGGCTTACTCTGGGTGCAGATGATTATATGACCAAACCCTTCAGTATAGAAGAGCTTCTGCTGAAAATTGATATATTTCTCCGGCGTACCAAATATGCGGTGATTTTAAAGCCGGGCAAGCCCGTGAGTATTGGCAACTATCAATTTGATTACAAAAATTTGAGTCTTAGTACAGATGGATATACGGAAACGTTGACGCAAAAGGAGGCAGATTTGCTCAAGTTGCTCAATGAGCACCGGAATCAGGTGGTAAAACGTTCCTTTATCCTCATAACAATTTGGGGCAAAGACGATTATTTCCTGGGGCGAAGCCTCGACGTGTTTATTTCACGCCTGCGTAAATACCTTAGTCTTGATGATCGCATCAAAGTGGAAAACATACACGGCGTAGGTTTTAAGTTTCGGGTAGACGAATAAGACCCCGCTTTTCGGGAATATCATCCCAAAAACAACATCGTGCAGCCACAAACCGATTCAAGCAGCGGCTGTCTTCAAGCCTTTGGCAGAGGGAGTTTCATTGCCCTCCTGGTAGTGGCTATACCTTGCTTTTTGGTACTGCGGTACCGGAATGACATAGAAGCCAGGCTTACAGGCTTGAGCGATATGCCTGTATTTCAACAACTTTCCAACGATTTTTTATCCGGTGCTGAAATTGCAGGCACAACTTTTGCCGCTGAATTGCGTGCATTCTATGCTGATTCCAGTCTTCAACTTCTTTCCAAACCCACATTCGTCCGAAAAAATACTTATTGGGAACGCGATCAGGTAGAATCACACTTGCGAGCCAAAATGGGACGCAAGTTTCAGGCTAATGCCCTGCGCTACCTGGATTATGTAGAGCAATACCGGGATCTGGCTGAGATGGAAATGCAGCGAAGTAAAATTCCAGCCTCTATTACCCTTGCTCAGGGCATATTAGAAACAAATGCGGGCCAAAGCGTGCTGGCAACCAAAGGAAACAATCATTTTGGCATTAAATGCAGGGCTCGATCCGGATTCAGGAAAGATGGGATCATTAATGACCAGGATTTTTCGGCCCATTCACTGGCGATTGACTGTATGCAGATGCATGATGATTACGCCTGGGACCGATTCGAAGTGTATCCTTCCGCAATAGAAAGTTTTCGAAGACATTCTCTCCTGCTACAGGAACAACGATACAGATGGATGCTCGCCTCTTATGAAGTAGGTGGTGTTTATTCCATCAAAAAAGAGATATTCGGGCAATCTCAAGTGCCTTATTACGCAGCCTGGTGTGTCGGCCTCAAACAATCAGGCTACGCAACAGCCCGTTATTATGCGGAAAAACTTACCCTCATCATTGAAACCTACCAACTCTGGCGGATCGATTATGAGGTAGTGTTATAGGTTCCACTCATTTGACTTCATTTTTATTTCCCTTCACTTTTTTAATTTCACTTAGCATGAAAAACTTTTTCGAATTCTTCGGTTTTGTGTCTATGGCCTGCATCTCAGCCGCTTTGATCTTTATTTTTATTGGTGGCAAAAAAGATGTTTTAGGTAACGCTTCCAAAGAAGGATTTCTGACCGAACTCAGCGCAGACGCGGAAGCTCCAAAATCCCCCAGATCCATTTCTGACCGCCCCACACGGTCTGTTGCCGGATCAGCCAAACGGGACAAGTCTGAACGTCCTGCTGCAAGTGCATCGGTATCAGCAGAAGAAAGGCTGAAAGACTTACATAACGATCAACAATTTATCGCCAGCGCAGCCAAAGAATGGAAAGGACTGGTTCGCGATGCCGCCGACGAGTATAACCTCAAACCACAGGTTTTATTGGCTCATGTGTTGGTGCAGTCTTATTTAGGCGATTATTCCCGCAATGCCTTGTACAATGATGCAGCCCGTCATGCAGGAGAAAGGCTAAAGCCCGTAGCTACAGCCACCAAAGGTTACCAGTATGGCTGGACGATGCAAAAATTGATCAACGATTATAATCTGGCCAAATACTTCCCGGAAGATGTTAAGGTAGCCACTGCAAGTGTCTCAAGTGCTGCTAAAAAAACAGCGGAGAAGCCGGCAATGGTTTCCAAAGGGTTGGCCAAAAGCAGCGCTCCTGTAGCTAAAAACAATCCGATAGAAGAAGGTTTTAAGTCAATGGTGGCTAAAGAATACGGATATTCTTCCTGGGCAGGCCTCCAAAAACTGGCTGATCCAGAAACGAAGGCAGAGGCTTCAAAAAGGGTAAAATCCCTGATGATGGCTTCACGCGTTCGCTGAAGGATGCTCTCTGCTTTGGAAACGGATTATTCCATATCGGACCGGCCGCTTTAGTCGCCTAAATCCTGAAAGGATGACCATTTATTGTCCTTTAAGTGAGGCCACTAAAGCTGCCGGCGCCATTGATTTAACCTCATTCGGCTAGGAGTGAGGAATAATTGTATTTATCCGGACGATAGCGAAGTTTGGCTAATCTTTACTATCCACCTTGCATTACTTCCGGCTGGGCCATCTGTCCTGGGCTGGATGGAACCCGCTACCCATTAAATTTGTTTTTTAGTAAATACTCAGCGAATCGTTTCATTTCAAGGACCTCCTCTGAATCAAAAGCGGCAGAAAAATCAATCATACCATCGGTCATCTGCCACAAAGTAAAATGCCGAACCTGTTCTCCACCATTCATCCGGTGTCTGTGGCGTCCGCCTTGCGTATTGATCTCTACAAAGTGTGATTCCTGATCACTTACAATCTTACTCCAGCTATGTTGGTCCTTGCCTCTGCGCTGGGTAGTTTGTTGCACTGGAGGCGATGAGGCTGTTCTTACTACCACTGTACTGGTAATCATATCGTGCAGACCCTGGTTTCTGGCATTGAATAACATCAGGAGATATCCAAGCCCCATGGTAAACAGGTTAATGAAATGACAGAAAAAACGACCTGTAGCGGTACCAAATCCAATGGCCCTGCCATCAGTACTTAAAACCCGAATACCCATGATTCGTTTTCCTACAGTTGCACCACCCTGATTTCCCTCCTGCAAGGCAAAGTATAACCATGGCGCAATAAGGGGTAGAAATATAGAGGGGATGAACACAATGAATCCGTCAATCAGCCGGGCGATTAATCGCTCACCAAAATTGGCGTATTGCATGGGTGTTTCCGAGAGGTTAGTTTGATCCAGAATTACCATATTTAAAGAATTGATGCCGGAAGGTCATATTTTTGTGGACACACTACCCAACCTTTTTCGATCAATGAACTGTCTTACAGGAAATTTCCGGATGAAAACCGTATCAACAACATTCATCCTTTTTACCAACCCCGTTTAAACTAGCAGCAGACTGTGGCCATATTCGGGAAAAAACAATACACGGATCAGGAGCTCGTTGCAGGTTGCGCTGCAAACGACAGGCGCGCTCAGGAAGCGCTCTACCGCCGTTTTTTTCCCGAGATGCTTCGTATGGTGCGTCGGTATACCAAAGATGAAGACACCGCCATTGAAGTGGTAAATAATGGAATGATGCGGGTTTTTAAAAAGATTCATACCTACGCCAATAAGGGTAGCCTGGAGGGTTGGATGCGCAGACTGGTTTATCACTGTATGGCAGATTATTATCGGGAAAACTCCCGCTATCTGCATTTTTTGGTTTTGGAAGATCACGATCAAAGTGTACCAGATCGTGGACATGAGTCATTTTACGAGGAGGATATCCTTAAAGTGATTCGAACCCTACCCCAAACCTCGCAGGATGTTTTCCGAATGTATGCCATTGAGGGATATAGCCATGCGGAAATAGCGGAAAACCTGAAAATGAGCGAGGGCACTTCCAAATGGCACCTTAGCACCGCCCGTCAAAAACTCAGAGAACTTTTGCAAAGACATTATCCGGCCTTTTCACTAGCAGCCGGTCACCCATAATTCATCCCAGAACCAAAATTTCACAGCAGTAAACAATGGAAAATAATACAGTTGACAGAGGTTGGAACGCGATGCAGCAAATGCTGGATCGCGAAATGCCGGTAAAAAAGCGCCGTCGTGCTGTATGGTGGTGGTTAAGCCTTTTGTTACTTCCACTGGCTATCCTGGCTGGGTGGTGGCTGCAGCAACCTGAAGGTCAAAATGTGCCCAGGGAGGAAACGCCTGTCACAAATTGGAATGATACCCACAAAATGGCCCGGGAAGCCGCCCCGGCTACTCCTGAAATTGCCCCATCAGTGGCATCATCTTCCTTAATAACAACCGCCAAAGTCAAAGATCAACCTAAAAAATATACACAAAAACGCACAACCGCCGCTGGCCAGCCTTCACCTCAGGAAAATATCCAACTACTTGAAAACCAACCACCTATTGCTGGCATTGCAGATCCAGTTACCCCAGCACCTATCCAAATCGTGATGATTTCTGTGGAGCCACAGTTGGTAGGTAGCCTAACTCCCAGGTCGGAGGTTCAGCCGCAAATACTTCCAACAGGCATCAGCGTTCAAAAAGGAAACCCCGACTTTAAGCCATTCTGGACAATTGGTGCTACCTCCATGGCCAGTACCGAACAATTCACCACCATCAACGGATTTTCAACAGGTGTAACAGCAGATTGGGCAATTGCCCGTAAATGGGGACTCAGGGCAGGTTTGCTGTACAATATTCATACGCCGGAAAAAAATCATCGCCCGGTGGTTGCCGTCAATTCAGATTTTTATACAGACAATCTGGAAGGAGAAATTACGGCGCGTAATGTTGCAACTGGCGCTGAAGTAACCAGTGTTCCGGGCACAAATACCCTGGCAGATTCGCTGAACGGTCAGGTTTACATTCCGGTTAGTCGTTTGCAACGCGTAGAATTACCCGTTATGATTTACTGGCAGGCAGCCAAGCCATTAAAAGTATTTGGTGGTTTCTCTTTTGTCAGAACCTTGAACACCAAAGCAGACCGACTGAATTATTCCGGTGAATATCAACTCACGCTGAATGATCAGATCGCAGAAGATGAAATCAGTAATATCAGTGATGAAACTTATAAAAGCTGGAATGTGAACGCCATGCTGGGGCTTGGTTTACGTGTGAGTCCGGTTTTTGAACTGGGGATGCAGGGAACCCTACCCTTCCGACGTTTTACCAACATGGATTTGCTGTCCAAAAATGGCACCCTCACCAACAATGGCATTCGTATCAAGTCGCAACGCACTCCTTTATTTGCGTTGTATGGAACGATTTATTTCTGAAGTCTCGATTGCTGATAAACAGCCAAACATGAGTCATCCCGAATTTTGGGGTGGCTCATGTTTGTTTTATGGCTTTGCGCAGCAGACCTCGGCAGAGGTCTAACCTTTGTAGCAACATGGGTTATGTGATTTTAGGACCTCGCAAGAGGTCCAACCTCGCGGCGTCAGTTGGACCTCTTGCGAGGTCAGGGATGCGATTTAATCATATAAACAGGAGCAACCATGAAAAATTCGGGAGAACTCATGTTTTCTTTTTTTACCGGATTGCCTGAACCATTGCTTCGTACCTTAGCGCTGAAATCAAAGCAGCATGACTGATCAACCAGAAAAAGCCATTCCGCCCACTGAGATTGATTTTTCAGAGGCCAGCATTAGTGAGCGTTATGAGGATGTATACCAATGGATCCGTCCAAATGAAGTAGCCAGCGTCATGTGGCATGATGGCGCTTATGAATTTGTATGCCACAACGGCGTAAGCTTGCGCATTTCAGTGCTGGCTACTGGCATTTTTCGTCTTCGATACGCGCCTGAAGGAGTATTCCAGTCCGATTTCTCCTATGCCATGGATCCTGAATTGGCCACGGAAAAAGTAACCGTCCGACTGGAAGAAAAAGACGGCGAATATTTATTGGACTCAGGAGCCTTGCAGGTGGTGGTCTCCAAGCTTGATTTACGGGTCAAGTTTTACGATTCTGATGATCGTACGCTTTGTGAAGATGAAGGCGGTTTTTCAGCCAAAAGAACCATCATGAAGGGTTGGAGCGAACTCCGGATGGAAAAAATCTGCCACAAAAAGGAGTTTTTTTTCGGCTTGGGAGATAAATCCTGTGGCGTAAATCTGGCGGGCCAATCCTTCGAAAACTGGTGCTCAGACTCCTATGCCTATGGAAGAGAAACAGACCCTCTGTATCGCGCTATTCCATTCTATTATGCCCTGAACCATGGCATTGCCTATGGCATATTTTTCGACAACAGCTATCGGACTCATTTTGATTTTGATAGTCAGCAAACGGGTGTAACGACCTTTTCAGCAGCAGGAGGCGAAATAAACTACTACTTCCTGATGGGGCCAGGCCTGGAAGATGTGGCCCGCCATTACGCTCAACTAACCGGCGTACATGAATTGCCGCCAGTTTGGGCTCTTGGTTTTCACCAATGCCGCTGGAGTTATTATCCTGACAGCCACGTTCGGGAAATTGCCGAAGGGTTCCGCAGTCGAAAAATACCCTGTGATGCTATTTATCTTGATATAGACTATATGGACGGCTATCGCTGTTTCACCTGGGATAAAAAAGGATTTCCTAACCCGAAATTGTTGGTAGACGATTTGCGTAAAATGGGATTTAATACCGTGGCAATGATTGATCCCGGTATCAAGGACGACCCAAACTATAGCGTATATCAGGATGGAATTCAGCAAGATATGTTCCTGAAAACGGTTGACGGAGAGGTTGCCAAAGCCCCGGTTTGGCCGGGGTTTTGTGCCTTCCCGGATTTCACAAAGCCTTCTGTGAGAGATTGGTGGGGAAACCTGTACGAGGATATGTATCGAAACATTGGGATTTCAGGTTTCTGGAATGACATGAATGAACCCGCGGTTTTTCATGTAAACCACAAAACCCTGCCGGATCATGTGATGCACCATCATGACGGGTATCCTTGTAGCCATAGAAAAGCCCATAACATATACGGGCAACAAATGAACAGAGCCTCCTATGATGGCTTTCTGAATCTCCAACCAGAAAAAAGACCTTTTTTGCTTACCCGCGCCACCTACAGCGGTGGTCAACGTTATGCAGCCGTATGGACAGGCGATAATTGTTCCACCTGGGAACATTTGCAAATTGCCAATATCCAGTGTCAGCGCCTGGCGATTTCAGGATTTTCCTTTTGTGGTACAGATATCGGAGGTTTTGCCGGAAATGCAGATGGAGA
The DNA here is from genome assembly GCA_044347755.1 of Saprospiraceae bacterium. Taxonomy (GTDB): domain Bacteria; phylum Bacteroidota; class Bacteroidia; order Chitinophagales; family Saprospiraceae; genus M3007. The sequence goes on along the minus strand of JBIKUE010000001.1, from coordinate 91,105 downwards.
GTTGTTTGTTCGATGGTTGCAACTGGGGGTTTTTCATCCACTTATGCGTGTCCACAGCATTGGAAAACACAGTGCCGGCGATGCATTACCAGCTGAAGAAGCTGAGCTTACGGATCCAAATCTTCACCTTTTAGACCAGGAACCCTGGTCTTTCGGGGATAAATGGACCGATTTAGCGAAAAAAGCCATTGAGCTGAGATACTTCATGTTACCTTGTTTGTACTCTGCTATGTGGTTGCACAGTTTGGATGGTCGTCCGGTATTACGTCATCTTGCTTTTGCAGATGCTTCAGATCCGAAGCTTTGGGAACAGGAACGCGATTTTCTATTTGGTGAGCACATTCTGGTCAGTCCGGTGATTCAGTCCAAGGTTCAGCGCCAGGGAGTTTATTTGCCTAAAGGTAAATGGTATTATTTCTGGACCGGGCAGGTAAACAGCGGGGAGGTTTTTGTGAATATTATGCCTGATCAGATTCCGTTTTTTGTGCGTGAAGGTGCTGTTTTACCCGTTTACCCGGCTCGGCAACATACCGGTGAGGCTATTGAGGAGTTAACCCTTTATGTCTATTATAAAAACGGACTGGAAACCAGTCACTTATATGAAGATTCCGGAGAGGGGTTTGGGTACAAAAACGAAGCATTCAGTCTGAAAATTCTGGAAACTGAGGGTAAGGAAAATGCTTTCTCCTTACGCCAGCGAAAAGAAGGCCATTATACAGCTGATTACAAGAAGGTGAAAATTTACCTGGTAGGGTTCCCTATGTATGTTAAGAGCTGTTTGGTTGATGGAAAAGAAATGCCTATCAAGGAGTTGAAACTTCGGGAGCGCTCCTTGTATACGCTCACTATCACACCGGAATTTGAAAAAATAGAATGGGAAGGCTAAATTCTTGAATCAATCATGATTACATGGGAAGATTTTGAAAAGGTTGACATCCGGGTTGGAACGATCCTCGGAGCAAGCATTTTTGAAGGCGCCCGAAAACCTGCCTATCAGCTTCAGATCGATTTTGGACCTTTGGGTATAAAGAAAAGCTCGGCGCAGATCACCAAGTTATACACCATTGAAGATCTCATTGGGAAACAAGTGATTGCTGTAGTGAATTTTCCGCCCAAACAAATTGCCAATTTTTTCTCGGAATGCCTGGTGCTGGGTGTGGTCGGCGCCGACCAAAGCGTAATCCTGCTTGAACCTGAAAGAAAGGTAGAAAATGGTCTACGGATAGCCTGAAAACAGATCAACTATATCACGCTAATCACAATATAAATACCTGATTATGAAGCTTCACTGGCAAAGAATTTCGCTTCACATCTTATTCTGGGTCGTTTATGTCCCTTTAAATGCCGTACTGTTTTGCCTTCTTGCGCGTATTCCCCTGGAAGAAAACTTTCAGGATGCGCTCATCGGGGAATTGTTCTCCTTACCGGTGAAACTGCTCCTGACCTATTTCGTCTTTTATTATGTGATACCCTTGTATTTGGACCGGAGCAAACTCTGGAAGTTGTTGGGATTATTATTGTTGGCTTTCGGCGTTGCAACGGTACTGTACCGACTGGAAATAGCCTACATATATTTCCCGATATTTCGCCCTGGAGAATCTTATAACCTGTTTAATCCCAAAGGGTTATTACTCACGGAATTTGACTTGTTCATCACATTGGCCGCGGCTGTTACGATAAAAATGATTCGGGTTCATTACAAAAGCCTTGAATTTGAACAGGAGCTCATGCGGGAAAAACTTCAATCAGAACTTAGTTTTTTGCGCGCTCAAACCAATCCACACTTTTTGTTCAACACCCTCAACAACCTATACGTGCTGGCCCGGAAAAAGAGTGACAAAACTCCTGATGCCATCATGATGTTATCAAAAATCATGCGCTTTGTACTCTATGAGTGCAGAGCTCCAAGGATTTCCGTAACTGACGAAGCCAGGATTATTCAGGATTACATAGAGTTGGAGAAACTGAGATACAGCAAACGATTAACGGTTAATTATCAGGAAGAAATTGACAACCCTCATACGTCAATAGCGCCCTTACTGCTCTTGCCATTTGTAGAGAATAGTTTCAAACACGGGGCCGGCGGCACTACCGGCGACGTACAGATTTCAATCCGAATCTCTTTACACGATCAAAATCTCTCGTTTGTCGTTCAAAACACTCTCGACCCCGATGCGGATAAAAACATGGTTCCCAGTAGTGACGTTGGGGGTATTGGTCTACGCAATGTGGAACGGCAGCTGGACCTGATTTACCCGGACCAACATGAACTCCGTACCAGTCGGGAACATGGTTTTTTCACTGCTAATCTAAAGATAAACCTGCAAAGCATTTAACCCAAACCCTCGTTTAAACATTCAATCACTTACCCTCTGTATGATAGTAGTTACAGGAGCGGCAGGATTTATTGGTTCCTGCATGATTAAACGGCTCAATGAAGCTGGTTATTCAGATATTCTGGCGGTAGATGAATTTTCAAGACCGGAAAAAACCAGGAATTTGGAAGGCAAGAAACTGTGGGGGCAAATGCACCGCAATAATTTTGTACGGTGGCTGGAACGTAACCACTCAGATGTGGATGCAGTCATACATCTTGGCGCACGGACCGACACTACAGAGCAGAATGTGCAGATTTTCAACGAGTTAAACCTGGAGTACTCGCGTGCTATGTGGATGATTTGTGCTGGGTTTGATATACCCCTTTTATATGCCAGCAGTGCAGCGACTTATGGCTTGGGAGAGCACGGATATGTAGATGATCACGCTTCCATTCCACTGCTAAAGCCCTTAAATCCTTATGGGCAGAGCAAACAGGATTTTGATGTATGGGTGCTTGAAACGGCCTTTGGCAGTTCAGCGAATGGCCAGCCTCCTCATTGGGCCGGATTCAAATTTTTCAACGTCTATGGCCCTAATGAATACCATAAAGGTCGGATGGCTTCTGTAATTTTTCATACCGCCCGTCAGATCAAAGCAACCGGGGCCATGAAGTTATTCCGCTCCCATAGGCCGGACTTCCAGGATGGAGCGCAAAGCCGGGATTTTATCTATGTGAAAGACGTTGTAGACGTATTACTTCATTTCCTGGAGCAAAAGCCAGAAAAAGGCATTTACAACCTCGGAACCGGTCAGGCACGCACCTTTCTTGATTTAGCCAAAGGTACTTTTCATGCCTTGGGGCTGGAGCCACAAATTTCATTTATGGACACCCCTTTGGATATTCGGGATACCTACCAATATTACACACAGGCTAATATGGACAAGCTACGGGAAGCCGGTTACACCGAGCCGTTCATTGGCCTCGAAGAAGGAATTACGGATTACGTACAACGTTATTTAAAGGAAGAACAAATCTGGTAATTACCCGCCCTTCTTGAAACGGTATGAGTAAAGATCTGACTCCCCCTCATAATACCCGTCTAGAGTAAGATTAATATAAGCACTTTGCATGGCTTCAATAGCATCTGTTACATTGCTTACCCTTTTACCATTGATACCGGTAATTACAAATCCGGGCTGCATATTGGTTTGAAAAACAACGCTTCCTCTTCGAACACTGCTCACCATGACCCCTTGCAATCGCAGTTTGCGTTGCTCCTCCCTGCTCAGGCTACGCAAGGCCAAACCAAGTTCTGCCTCCATTTCGTTTCCTGAAGCACGGGCTATTTTAGTGGAATTATTGACATCTTTCAGGACAATTCTTGATCTTAGGCGCCGGTTATCACGCCAATAATCCACCTGAACCGTTTCCCCGGGCCGGAAGCGTCCTACATATTCCTGCAATTCCGAAGTGCTTCGCACCCGGGTATTGTCTACCCCTACCAGCACATCACCGGGTTTCAGGCCGGCGTCGGAGGCTGCGCCTTCCGTGGTTACCCGGTTGATCAGAACACCCTCTGCATTAGGAAGTCCCAATTCACGGGCTGTTTCACTATCCAGATCCTGAATGCCTACCCCAAGGAAAGCTCTTTGTACCGAACCAAATTCCCGGAGATCCGATACAATTTTCTTTACCAAATTAGAGGGGACAGCAAAGGAGTAACCCTCATAACTTCCTGATTCCGTTATGATTGCAGTATTTACCCCAACTAATTCTCCAGCGGTATTAACCAACGCACCTCCTGAATTACCCGGATTAACCGCGGCATCGGTTTGAATAAATGATTCAATACTGGCTGCCCCTGAAAGGATATTGATATTGCGTCCTTTAGCACTTACAATCCCGGCCGTAACCGTACTTTCCAGATTAAATGGATTGCCAACAGCCAGGACCCACTCCCCTACCAACACCGAATCACTATTGCCAAAAATGACAAAAGGCAAATCAATTTCTTCAATCTTGAGCAGGGCAATATCCGTAGACGGGTCAGAGCCAATCAACTTGGCCTGGTAGGTGCGTTTATCTGCAAGCGTAACTTTAATGTCTTTACTTTTTTCTACAACGTGATGGTTTGTCACGATATACCCTTCCGGCGCCACAACCACTCCAGAACCTGAAGAGCCCGTCAGGGAACCACTTCCCCAAAGGTTACTGCCCGTTTCAATCAAGGCACGAATATTCACCACTGCAGGAGTAGCCACTTCTGCCGCCTGAATAAAGTTGGTTGGAGAGGAAGATCTGAATGCAGCGTTTGACCGGTTTTCAAATAATTTATCAACTAGTCCTGCAAGGCGTGTTTCACCTCCTGAATTTGACCAAACAACCTGGCTTGGAGCCATCCATCGGCTGTAAATAAAAACGGAAAGCAGAGAACTTCCCACACAAACAGCAGCGAGCAAAAGGTATTTTTTCATAGCGTATGATTAGATCCGGGAGGTATAACGATATAAAGATCATATTTGTTGGAAAGGTATCCAAATAGCAGACTTGATTCATATAAAATGGTCAAAAATCAGGTCCAATCCTGTTATTTTTGCACCATGAAATTTTGGAAATACCAGGGCGCCGGCAACGATTTTATCATGTTGGACCAGCGCAGTGAACAAAAGTTGACCCGATCCAATCAGGCTGAGATAGAAAAACTATGCGACCGGCGATTCGGGATCGGAGCAGATGGGCTCATTCTGCTGGAAAACAAGGCCGGATTCGATTTTGAAATGATCTATTTCAATGCTGATGGCCGTGAAAGTTCTATGTGTGGCAATGGAGGCCGTTGTATCGCTGCTTTTGCCCAACATTTGGGTATTGTATCGGATACCTGTCACTTTTTGGCCATCGACGGTCCACATGAGGCATCTATTAGGGCAAAGAGCTCTGACGCCTGCTGGGTTTCTTTAAAAATGACAGATGTAGACCAAGTTGAACAAGTTGACGGTACCTTCGTTTTAAACACAGGTTCACCGCACTATGTCCGGTTTGTGGATCAACTCGAAACGAGAAACATGGTATTGGAAGGTAAAGCCGTTCGTTATGCTGAAAGATGGAAGAAAGATGGAATCAATGTCAATCTGTGTGAGATAAATTCTACAAAGGGTGGCATTGATATTCGGACATATGAACGCGGCGTTGAGGATGAAACGTTGGCCTGTGGTACAGGCGTAACTGCCGCTGCGATCGCAACTTTCATCCAAAAGAAAGAGTCATTCGGCGAGTTTGAGATACCTGTATATGCCAGAGGAGGCGATCTTTCTGTTCGATTTACAGCCCTTCCAGAAGGGAAATTCCATGATATCTGGTTGAATGGTCCGGCGGTACGTGTTTTTGAAGGTACTATCCATATTTAAGCCATGAAAAAACTCACTCTCTTTCTTCTTTTTCAAGCCTTTTCAAGTGTCATCATTGCTCAAACGGACAGCCTGCCAGAGCCAAAATCGCTACCAACTTCTGAGAAAATTTCCTCTTGCAGAAAAGAACTCTTAGCGTCCTTTTTGATGGAGGATCCAGCAGGCACTGGATTGTGGATGGATTCTCTGGCTCGCCTCGAAGATGCGAATTATGCCGGATTAATTTGGGATGAACGTTGGCTGCTCTATTATTGGACGGAATCCTATGGAACCTTGCTGGCTGAAGTCAGTATGTTTAATGAAAACGAACGCGCCCTTCAATCCTGGAAAATACAACCTCCAAAAGACAGCCTGTTTGAATGGATTGACTATTCCTTGAACGAACGTCGGTATGATATTTTTGGAAGCATTCGAAATGCTTTTTTAACTGAAGAGGAAAAGGCCTTTACTACGCTTTTATTGGAATATTTACTGCGGCTCAATCACGAAAAAGAGGAATGGGCAGGCCGCTTACAGGCTTTTGAAGACCGGTACCCGGGCTCCAAATTCAACGGTTTTGTTCGAACCATCAAACCAGCCATTCAAAAACCTTCTCGCCATGCATTAGGCATTTCCGGCGGTTTTGCAGGAGGAAACTGGACAGATCAGCTGGAGCGTAATCTTGGTATCCCTTATGCCCTGTCATTTGATCTGTATTACTGGTCCAAAAGATGGAATTATTCATTTGATGCAACCATTGGTGGACCTTACATCCGGAGAGATATCTCTGAAAATGGTTTTGTTTGGCCTAAAGAGGATCCAACCACCTTTGTACTCCTTGGTTTAAACCTTGGTTACGACATAGTTAATCGCCCGAAGATAAGGGTGTTTCCCAGCGTAGGATTTGGATTTGGATTGCTGAAACCAACTGAACCTGACGAGGATGAAGCAGAACTGCCTGATTATTACAGCTTTTTTAATTTTAAGGAATTTCACCTCGCCGCTGCCATTACTACGGACATTAAGTTGTTCAACACAGCAAATACGGATTGGGATGCCCCCAAAGGCTCATATCATGGAATCAGGCTTAAATTAGGCTGGAATGGACTCAATTTCGGAGCAAAAAATGATTACCTTCGGGGCGAATTGCTTTATCTGGCCGTTCACTACAACTTGTTCTCCATCCTCCCTAAAACCTAATTCCACTCACCATGACCTTCGACTGGCTGACAGATCTTCGCCCTCTCTTTGATGCACAGGAAACCTGGCACGATGGCTCTTACGGGAAACCGGTTGCTTTTCATTTGTTAAGTGGTTCAAGCTCGCCGTTCACTATTAGCTGCGGGGCTGATTTATTGGCTGAGCATGTTCGTCGGTTCAGATTTAGTCCACAAATCATACAGCGACTCGGACAGGTTACGGATGAAAAAGGCCGTTCCATGTTTTCCGAGAGTTTCCTAAATCACTTACAACGCATACGCCTTCGTGCACATGTAAGCGCTGCTCCGGAAGGCACTTTGCTACTGCCAGGAGAGCCAATTATGAGCATTTTTGCTCCCCAATTACAGGTTCGACTGCTACAATCTGCCATCAGGCTGTTAATATGGGACTCCAGCCAGGCAGCTACCAAAACTGCATTAACTCATTGGCAATCTGGCAAAGTATCAGAAGAAGATACGCCTCATCCGCCCAGATTCCCTTTTAACCCACAAGGCTGGAATGCCCGTGCGCGGTATATCGGGGGCGGAGACTGGTCTGTGGACGAAACCATCGAAGCCGGAGAATGGCCAGGCCTAAGTTGTGTGGAAAGCAGTACAGGGATGCCTCTTGTTCAAATTCGCAGGTTATTCAAAGGAGAGCATCCATTGGGCGATGTTTGGCTCACCTCAACTCAGGATTCCGAGGCCAGCGTTAGCCATACGCACGTGGCTTTTCAAAATGAGTTGACCCAAAAGCACATCGAAATACAAATGTCAAGGTTTCAGAACGTTCTCCAACCGGTACTCGTGAAAGGTCACCCTGCGTTAAACTCTCCGAGCCTTGACTATTTGCGGCAGCGTACCTGGAAACAACTGGAAGCTTTTCATAATTATAACCTTCAGGACTACCCTCGCGGCTGGTTCATCAGCTCCTGAATCATGGTGAGTGTACACTCACCTCTTTTTTCGCACTAATCCTCGTTTTTTAGCGCTTTTTTGTACGTTTCCAAGCACCTTTCTCTGGCAAAGCTATGCTCAACCATAGGACGAGGATAGGCTGGAGTGCCAAATTCGGGCACCCATTTCCGAATATACTTGTATTCAGGGTCAAACTTTTTGGTCTGTTCCGAAGGATTGAAAATCCTGAAATAAGGCGCCGCATCTGTGCCACAACCTGCAGCCCATTGCCATCCGCCAGAATTACTGGCTAAATCGTAATCCAATAATTTTTCAGCAAAATAGGCTTCGCCCAAACGCCAGTCGAGCAATAAATGCTTGCTCAAAAAACTGGCCACGATCATACGCACCCGGTTGTGCATAAATCCCGTAGTATTCAATTCTCTCATACCGGCATCTACGATTGGATACCCTGTTTTTCCGTTTTTCCATTTTTCAAAATCCTCCGGGGCATTTCGCCATGCTATCAAATCATAAGCTGGCCGGAAGGGGTGACCCACCACATGAGGGAAATGAGCTAATATTTGGCTGTAGAAATCGCGCCAGATCAGTTCATTTAAATAGGTAACATTCAATGGTAGGGCATGAAGAGCCTTCTCACGGATACTGATGGTGCCAAAACGAAAATGAATGCCCAATCGGGAGGTCCCTTCAATGCCTGGAAAATTTCTGGTCTTATCGTAATTCCTGATAAGTCCTCTGCTAACACTCTCCGGCGGAAATGAGTTGCCTGAGGGAGCAAATCCAAGGGATTCGAGGCTTGGAAATACCGGAGCAGACTTTTGTGCAGGGATTTGAGCTGTCTTTACGAATTGGTTGAAATACTTATGATTGGGATAAGGCTTAAGGTAATAGGAGATTCTTTGCACCTTTCCTTCTTCATCAGTTATCGAACTCAAACGGGACTGTAGTTTTTCCAACCACTTTTTGGAATAAGGTGTAAATATGGTGTAAGGAAGTCCATCTGATTTGAGCACTTCTTGCTTCTCAAAAATCACATGGTCTTTAAAGGTATGAAAGGGAATTTGTTGTTCAGATAACAACTCCCTGACCTGCTCATCTCTTTCTTTGGCATAAGGTTCAAAATCGTGATTCGTGAACACTTTCGCTATGGACACTGTGCCGGGCAATTGCCTCCAAACCTCCTCCGGTTTCCCATGGAACACCCAAAGCGTGCTGCCTAAAGCCTCCAATTGAGCTTTCAATCGTTCCAAAGCCAAATGAATAAACTCAACTCTGGCGTCTTTTTTATCCTGTAAATCATCCAGAATATGTCGGTCAAAAATAAACAACGGCAACACCGGGTGGCCAGACTTCAAAGCATGGTATAATCCGGCATTGTCGTCCAAACGCAAATCACGTCTGAACCAGAAAATAGAAACGGAGTTCGTCATAATGATGGCTTAAATCCGCTGCAAAACAACAGAGCGCTGTTTAAGTTTGCAAAAGTAGCCTAACGGATCACCACATCCTGGATATAGGATTCGCCAAGTTCCTCATTGATCAGATCACGGATTTTGTCTTTGGCATAAGACAGTTCATGCTTCAGTGGCGCTGACAGAATGGTGAGATACAAAACGCCCTTTCTGACCGTAATCTGCGACGTATAGGTAGAAATTGTTTTGCCCATCAATTTGGCCCATAGGCCCTGTATACGCACCTCATTTAATTGCGTTCCCAGGCGATATTCCTGGATCATAGCCCGCATGGCCTCGGCAAGGGTGAAGTCGTTCTTTTGTCGCATGTCTCTGCAAAAATAGTCATCACCGACCATTCCTCGTCACTTTCCGGTCACAAACCACGGAAGAATTCCCCAGGGCGCCTCCACCACCCTATTTTTGCACCTTAAACAGCCGAAAATACAAGATATGTCAGACACAACTGCGCCCCATCTTTTCCTCAGAGCCGCTGCCGGTGAACAAACAGACCGACCACCCGTATGGCTCATGCGCCAAGCTGGACGCATTTTACCCCAGTATAGAGCTTTACGCCAAAAATTTCCTGATTTCAAAGCTTTTGTAAAAACACCCGAAGCCGCCGCTGAAGCCACCATTCAACCAGTGGACGAACTTCAGGTGGACGCGGCTATCATCTTTTCAGATATTCTGGTCATTCCGGAAGCCATGGGGCTTGATTATGAAATGATCGAGGCCAAGGGGCCCCGTTTTCCTAAAACCATTGAAAACCTTCATGATATTAGCCAACTCCGCTCGGGAGCCGAGGCTGCAGAAGCCCTGGAATATGTATACCAGGCACTTCGGATAACCAAAAAGGAGTTGAATGGCCGCGTACCGCTCATAGGTTTTGCTGGTGCGCCCTGGACCATCCTGGCCTACATGGTGGAAGGCGGTGGTAGCAAAACTTTTTCCAAAGCGCGGAAAATGCTGTACGCTGAACCTGCTCAAGCCCATGCCTTGCTCCAGAAAATTACCGACACCACCATAGTTTACCTGAAGCAACAAGTAGCTGCAGGCGCTGATCTGATCCAGCTATTCGATTCCTGGGCGGGTGAATTGGCGCCGGCGCATTATCAGGCATTTGCCATACCCTACCTGAAGCAAATTTGCGATGCAATACCGGAGGTACCGAAAACCATATTCGCCAAAGGTGCATGGTTCGCATTGGAGGAATTAGGCCAAACCTCCTGTCAGGTCATCGGATTGGACTGGAATACCAGTCCTCAATTTGCCCGGCAAAAAATTGGCAGCCAAAAAGTCCTTCAAGGTAACCTGGACCCTTGCACCCTTTACGGAAATGCCGACACCATCCGACAGGAGACCATCAAAATGGTGCAGGCTTTTCAAGGCCGGCACATTGTCAACCTTGGCCATGGTGTTTATCCTGATACACCGCTTGATGGAGTGAGGGTGTTTGTAGAAACGGTTAGAGGGATGAGATATGAGTTATGAGTTATGAGATATGAGATGTGGGCAATTGCATTAATTTTGCCTGAGTCTTTTATATCAACCTCCCATGAAAATTGTCATTATAGGCGCCGGTCGAATTGCCTGGCATTTGGGTAAACGCCTGAAAAGTAAAGGCCTGCCGGTATCGCAAGTGATCAGCAGAACAGCCGAACATGCCGAGGCTCTGGCAGAGGTTTTGCAGGCCGAATGGTCTGATACCCCAGCCGAAATCCTATCAGATGCAGACTGGGTGATACTGGCTGTAAAAGATGATGCTATTGCAGAAGTTGCTGAATCCTTTGCACCCTATGCACAGGAAGCGCTGGTAACGCACACATCAGGGGGTACTGCTGGCGCTATTCTTGCCAGGCATTTCAGTCGTTATGGCGTTTTTTACCCACTTCAGTCTTTTTCCGTAGAACACACGCCGGTTTGGTCAAAAATCCCGTTTTGCGTAGATGCTGCTAAGCAGGAAGACCTTTTTGAATTGAAAAAAATAGCCAAAATCATCGGCAATTTGGTGTATCACGTGGATGATGAACAGCGTGCTTTACTGCACGTTGCCGCTGTTTTTGCCAACAACTTTGCCAATCGTTGTTTCGCCATAGCAGAAAAGATTCTGGATGAAAAGGATTTGCCTTTTGAGTTATTGCATCCGTTAATGGAGGAAACCCTTGCCAAAGCGCTGCAAGACTCGCCGGAACGCATGCAGACAGGTCCTGCCATGCGCGGCGATCTTGATACGGTTAAACGCCATCTGACACTTTTACAAAACAACCCAGATTGGCAGGATATCTACAGAATCATGTCGGAGAATATTAACCCGTCATTGAAATAGATAGTATCAGAATATTCACCAGTCCTTTTTGGATCGCTTTTCCGGTTTTGATTGCTCTGCTGCGCGATATTTTCTCGCATTTTTGCGATCTTCATTACCAATCGCCGTTTCCAACAAACGCTTGGCCTCTTCTTTTTTCATTTGTTGTTGTTGTTGCGGCTGTTCCTGCGGTGGCGGTCCTTGCTGGTTTTCCTGATGTTCCGGATTTTGGCGTTGGTTTTTATCTTTTTGTTGCGGCTGGTTAGGCTGTTGTGACGGGTCTTGCTGCTGATTTTGATTCTCTTGTTGCTGTTGATTTTTTTGCTGTTGTTCCTGCTGTTGCTTCTGTTCTTCCTGTAACTTCTTTTTGGCCATCTGGAGGTTCATCTTGGTTTCCTGATCGGCAGGTCGGTACCTCAAACTTTGTTCATAGGCTTTTACCGCTTCCTGATATTTCCGCTGTTTCAACATAGCATTGCCCTGATTATGCCAGGTGTCAGCCTTTTCTGACTTGGTAAGGGTTTCTCCACGAACTGCTGATTGATGGTAGCGTTGGCCTGCTTCTTCAAATTTGCCTTGCTGATACAGCGTATTGCCCAAATTATACACAGCTTTAGGGCTCCGAACGTCCCGGTCAGCGGCATTTCGGTATTGTTGTTCTGCGTCTTTGTATAGGTCGCGATCATACGCGCGGTCACCTTTTCGGAGGAATCCATGCGTTTCCTGGGCTGCAGCACTTTGTACTGTAAACATCGCCACCAAAAGATAAAATGCCTGTACTTTAAACGTCATTGTTTTTTTCTCCAATTGGAAATAAATGGTTCCAGACCGAGCAATAAAATAACCGGTAATAACCACCATTGATACCAGGATGCCAGTTCATCAAGTGAGCGCACTTCTATGGCTCTTTTTTCCAACGAACCCATCGCATTGACCACTGCCTGAACCGCCCGATCACCCTGTTGAATGGTATACACATTTCCCCTCCCGGCATCGGCAATTTTACGAAGCAATCCTTCATCCAACCTCGTAAGCACGATCTCCCCGTTTTCATCCCGCTTGTATTGTCCCCCTTCCCAGTCACCCATAGGTATTGGTCCACCTTCATGTGTTCCGGCGCCTACAGCACTTACCAATATTCCTTTATCACTTAACTTCCGGGCCATTTCCACAGCTTCTTCATCATGGCTTTCACCATCCGTAATCAGTACCACCGCTTTTCCTCCACCAGCCTCTTCGCCAAATGATTTTTCAGCTAATTCCAGGGCTGAAGCAATTGCGGTACCTTGTTCCGTGAGCATATCCGGATGGGCGCTTTGCAAACTTTGCAGCACAAACGTATAATCCGTAGACATTGGAACGCCCAAAAAGGCATTGCCGGCAAAAAACACCACCCCAATCCGTTCCCCTTGAAGTTTTTGTACCAGTTTTTGGGTGAAAATACGCGCCAACTCCAAACGGCTGGGCGACACATCCCTGCAGAGCATGCTTTGGGATATATCCAGCGCAATAAAAACATCTGCAGCCTCCTGAACACTTTGTTGTTTTTTGGCTCCCCATTGTGGATTAGCCCAGGCCACAGACAAAAGCCCGAATGCCAGACTCATCAGTACAGCTTTCATCCAAAATCGGCGGGGCACCCACGGCAATATCAGCCTGTCCGTTTGCCCCAATCTAACCAGCGCACTTTTCCGCCAGCGCAAATAAAAACCCGCCAGAGCCAGCACCCCGGGGGAAAAAAGCAAAAACCAGAGATATTCCGGGTGTTGAAACTGAACCATAGGGCAAAATTAGACAATCATCGTATTAAGCTCCACATCACCTTCAAGCCCAATCCCAAAAACAACAAACCTATGATACGGTTTGCATATTTAGCTACAGAAGATGAGCGTTTCAGGATGGCTTGTCCAAGCCAGGCATACAGGCCAAGGGCAGCAAAAGTACCCAACGAAACCCCTAACGAAAAAATCAAGGTGTAACCGATACCCTCCTGCCAATACCCTTCCACGCGCAGCCATCCGCAATACACAAACCAATACGGTATAGCCAATAAATTGAAGACACTAATGAGTATCCCTTTTCTAAACTGGTTGCTTAAAGACGGTAAAATTTCCTTGTTTTTTAACGTCGGTGGTTTGGCAAAGAACAACAGATGGATGCCTAATACCAAAAATACTGGCAAAGCAGCCCATTGGAAACCACGCTCGGCTACCGGGTGACTCAAAAACCAATCGGTAAATACGACAGCGATCCATGCCTGGAAAAATTCTGCAAAAGAAGCGCCTGCCGCAACTGCCCACGCTGCCGCCAAACCCCGTTGTATGGAGGTCTGTGAAACCGTCAAACTGATGAGTCCAGGGGGCAATGAACCCATTAAACTTAGAACGAAACCCGCTGCTAAAATAAGCATTTCGATTTTTTTGATTCCGGAATGACAATAAAGGAAACAACCAAACACAAACTTTTCCCACATTTGCCGTACTTTTCGCAAAGACAAATATCCATACAAATGACTCGACCTTTCCAATTACTTGCTTTTTTGGGTTTTATGGTCTGCTCTGCAGCCTCCTATGCACAAGCTAATGATGAATGTAGCGGCGCTACCGTCATCAGTGACCCCACGGATTTTTGCACCGATCAGCCCGGGGAAGACAACACTTTTGCCAGTCAGAGTCCGCAGCCCTTTCCAAGTTGCTTTTCCAGCGTAAGTACAGATGTATGGTATACATTCACAGCGGTAGCTCCGGATGTAGCCGTCATTGTACGCGGGCAAACGCCCTCCAATCCTTTTGGCACCATGTTCGGGCCACAGATTGCTCTTTATAGCGGAGACTGTAATAATCTGACTGAATTAGCCTGCGCTTTCGACCAAAATTTTTCCAACAATCTGCCCTTGTTTGCCGCCGATTTAGTGGTGGGCCAACAATACTTTATTCGGGTAGACGGTGTGCTGCCAGGTGTATTTGAACTATGTGTAGAAAACAAAGAGGTCATCAATGTGGTAGCAGGCGACTGTCCGACGGCAACGTTTGTGTGCAGTAAAGACCCTATTGAGGTGGAATCTGTGTTTAATGCAGGGTTGGACAATCTGGAAATGGAGGGAGCGCCTTGCCTGACAGGCTTTACAAACATTGAAACCCGCTCAGCCTGGTATGTATTCACCGCTGCCAACAACGGCAAACTCGAATTTACCATTACGCCAAACGAGCCCAACGATGACATTGACTTTATCCTGTACCGCCTGCCCAACGGCCCTGGCAATTGTACCGGCAAAATTTCAGAACGTTGTATGGCCGCCGGCGATTTCGATGCCAGCAGCCCTTGCATGGGTCCAACAGGTTTGAACTCCATCGCTACTGACCTTAACCAGCCGGCAGGTTGTGCCCCAGGGCAGGATAACTTCCTCCGATTCCTTACCCTGGTACCAGGTGCAACATACGCATTGGTAATCAACAACTTCACGTCTGTAGGTAATGGATTCACACTGGAATGGGGAGGCGATGCGCTGTTCAAAGGAGCCGCTACTGCCAATTTCTCTACGGATGAACCCGACAAAAAAATATGCCTTGGCGAAGAGTTGACCGTAACAGACTCATCCTTTACCTCTGAAGGAGAAATCGTTAGCTGGCAGTGGGATTTCGGCGCAGGAGCCCAACCAGATACCATTGCAGGCGCCGGGCCGCATACAATACAATACACCACTACCGGACCAAAAAGCATTTTCCTTACGGTCATTACCGATGCAGGCTGTGTGGGGCTGGATACGGCATTTGTGTTGGTTGAATTCTGCTGCACCATGGAAGCTGAAGTGAGTGTTAACCCCGGATGTCCGGGCAATCCGCCAACACCGGCCGAAGCCCAGGCAAGCACTTCAAATGCCCTGGAACCCATCAGCTACAGCTGGAGCAACGGCGCCAATACCAACCCTGCAGATATTGACTCTTCAGGCACCTACTACATAATTGTTGAAGATGCAAATGGCTGTAAAGACAGCGTTTCCTTCCAGGTAACAACCCCTTGGGATGTGACTGCTACCTTCCCAAAAGATACCACCATTCAACAGGGCGAAACCATCAGTTTAGGTGTCGTGGCCAACCCTACAGATTCTCTGACAATTACCTGGACCGACGAAGCCGGCAATATCCTCACCGGGCCTGTTCAGGCTTTATCGCCCGACTCCACAACCACCTACCAGATTACGGTAACTAACTATGGTTGCATTTCTACCAGTTCCGTTACTATTACAGTTAAACTTCCTCGTTTTGAACGCCCGAATGCCTTCACGCCAAACGGCGATGGCTCTAACGACACCTTTGGGCCTGTTCTGGTGGGCCACACCTTGCAACAAATGGAAATTTGGTCGCGATGGGGAGAAAAGATATTTGACTCTCTCGTAGAAGGCTCTAACACTTGGGACGGCACCATTAATGGTAATCCGGCGCCATCAGATGTATATGTTTACCGCATGCGGGTTAAACTGGTGGATGGCCAGGAAAAAATAGAAAAAGGCGATGTGACGTTGCTGAGGTAACTTCACAGATAAACCAATTCATAAACATGAGTCATTCCCATTTGGGGGGGGTGGCTCATGTTCGTTTTATACTATAGTTGATTGAACCACAAAGTCACAGAGGACACAAAAGCAATATACTTTGTGTCCTCTGTGACTTTGTGGTTCCTTTTTTGGTGGATTATGAAATAACTACTCTTCCATTTAATCCAAAGAGCCCCATCTGCCTCATTTTTTCCGCTTCTTAAGTTTCTCTTTCACTAATCCGTGTAATCCATTCAAATCCTCCGACATGCGGAATCGCAAGGCTAACACACCAAATATCAGGACATAAAATCCGGATCGCAGAAAAAGATCAGCCAATTCAAAACCGGATACTGGAATCAAGTTGGCGAAAAAGAAGGCTGCCAAAGCCAGCACAACGGTTTTCCAGGTGTTTTCCGTGAAAGGTTGCAGGCCAAATTTTAACCAAACCAGGCCAATGCTGATCATATTGTAGCCCGTAATGCTGATCATGGTAGCCAACGCCGCACCAGTCATCCCAAGTTTTGGAATGAGCCAAAGGCTCAGGAGAATATTGGTTGCGGCCAAAATGCCCAACGATACCAGTGAGTACCTATAGTACTGTGAATAATAGACCATATAATTATTCAGGCCTGTCCCCATTTCTATCACTCTGGCCAACCCAATAAAGAGAAACACCCATTTACCTTCTGACAATTCGCTTCCATTGGGCAATAAGGCAAAAAGGCTGTCAATCGAAATCCAGATACTGCCAAAGAGCAGCAATCCGGCCACCAATAGATTGATGGATACGCTTTTATATAATTTTTCCAGGGCTGTCCGGTTATCTTCAGACAGATATTGCGCTACTGAAGAAGCACTTGCAGCGTACAGGCTTTTGGTTGGAATTTCGATCACGGTGGCCAAATAGGCAGCAATGGCGTAAACACCCGCTGCTTTCACTGCCTGAAGGGAACCAACCATAAACAAATCTGATTTTGCCGCCACGAGCAGCGCAAAACCACCAAAAGCACCAAAGCCAATGAACTGTATCAACTCCTTGCGCAAATCAGGATGCAGGAAAGTCCAATCTGGTTTCCAATGCCATTCGCCTATACGATTCAGATAAAATATCAGTCCGGCAGTTACCAGGAACGCATGAAGCAAAAGCCCCCACATGGCCCCCGATAAAGAGATCCATTCCTGCCAAACACCAATAAGCAATATAGGCAATGCTATCTTCTGGGAAAAATCCAGCAAGAGTGAGGGGACCACAATACGTTTGAAATTGGACGAGTATACTGCCAACACGCTGCTGGTGATGTAACAAAAAGCCAGCGGAAAACTCATCCATAAGTAATCCCGCAATAAGGGAGATTTGGACTCCAACATTGCTGCAAACGGCTCCCAGAATGTCCACGCAAGCACACCGGCCGTGGCACAGCCCAAGCCGCACAATAACATCAACAAGGGCAAAAATCCATGATGTCCGCTGGATTTATCCTGAAATTTAGGAAAAAAACGAATGGCAACCGTATTGGCGCCAAGCGAAAGCACTGGTAAGCCAATCATGCCAACCGACAACAGCACCTGGGCTAATCCATAAGCCTCCAACGCATAGGGATAGATAAAAAATGTACTAAATCCACCCACACCCAATCCAACCAGATTGACCGCACTATGCTTTAGACTTTGCCTCCGGATAACGCCCATGTGAGGTATGAGTTATGAGAGATAAGTTATGAGAGATGGGAGATGTCATAACTCATCTCTCATAACTCCTATCTCTTCAACCTTGTTTTTCGCGTACGTAGATCTCCTGATCCTTATACTTGGAAGGACACTTGAGCAACATATCAGAGGCGGCAAAAACATCGCCGCTCATTTGCCCGGTAAGTACAATAGACTCAGAACGTTCAAAGTCTTGCGGCTTGGCAGCTTTGAGTTCTACTCTGCGTACTTCTCCCGCATCATCTTTCAGATAAAAAGCCAGAAAATTTGGATCCTTTTCGGGATCATATTCCACAGGACGTTCTTTAACCAATTGTCCAACGAGCTTCACTTTATCTTCTGTTTTGGAGGCCTGTGCAAAATTGGCATAAGTAGTTACGTCCTTACTTGCACTAATCAGGATCGCTATGGCAACTGCCACTACTAAAATGGCAATCAGGTGAGATTTTTTCATATACAAACTGGTGTTTAACCTTTTCTCTTAAAACGTAATGGTTGGGGCGAATGTTGGGCCAGACTACAAATTTTTGCAGACAGTCAGAGTTTTGAAAAAGAAACAGTCAGTCCTGCCAATTCAGCGTTGGTTCCATCTACAAAAGTGGCATTGAATTGTCCTGCACTATTCCAATGAACACTGTATACCTCTTTATTGCCAAGGTCTGATTGAAGTACCAAAAAACCGTTTTCAGAAATAGACCAGGAGCCTGCATCGGATGCCAGGTGCGCCCCACTGGACGGATCAATTGCTGCTGAGGTATACCGGTTTCCGGGTCGAAGGTTGATATTCAATCCACCCAATACCATACCTGCAATGGACATACTTCCGGACCAGCTTCCAACAAACTTGTCATGCGGATTTACTGCTTCAGGTTCTGCTATTTTGGAGACCGTCAGGGGCGCGGAAGAAGATTGTGTGGTAGGTTGATTTTGTTGAGCAAGTGTATTTACTGGAGCGCTGCCTGGCTGACTAGTTACGGAATTGCCCTGGTCCATGTTCATCATCTGACTTATCATGAGTAAAACCACCATTAACCCTACCGCTCCCGTAAGCATAATTCCCCAGGTTTTCCAGCCGGAGCTTGAGGGTGTTGACTGGTTATAAGCAGTTCCCTGAGCCTGATATTGCGGAGGGGCAGCTACAACATCAGGCAACATATACACCAGATCCAGCGCAGCCTGAGTAATTCGATTTTGCTCTAACTGGTATGTTTTCTGGTCAAACGTACCCATACCAAAGTTGGATTCCAGCTGCGACAATTGACTTTGAAGGATCAAACAGCGCTGTTGAATCTCTTTATCACGCGCAAGGCCTGATAAATTAACAATACCCTCCAGAGCCGTTTTTACTTTGCCCTGCTGGACTTGCCGGATGATATCATGCTTATTTTGGACCATAGGTTACCGGTTTTGTTTGCAAAAATAGTCAATTAGGGATTGATTTCCAAAGCATTACTTCATTTGGCTCATAGCTGCTCTGAATCGTTGGGCATTGCCACCATCACCCATGGCCTCATAAATTTGAGCCGACAATTCATAGGCTGGTTTGAACGTTGGAGAGATTTGAATACATTTCATCAAATTACTCAGAGCTGTTTGATCATCCCCCTGACTGCGGGAAATCAAAGCCAGATAATACCAGGCGCCCGGGTTGGAAGCCTCTTTTTTGATAGAAAGTTCAAATTGGGCTTTTGCTTTCCCGGCATCATTTTTATTGAGCCAGTACAATCCAATGAGGTTATTGGATTGTGCATCATCCGGCATAATTTCCAGCGCTTTTTCGGCAGCTTGTTTGGATTCCTCCAGTTGACTGGTATTCAAATAAGCTTGTGCCAGGTTAACCCATGCAATTTCATTATCAGGCACTTTGGCAACCTCAGCCTTGAACCGCTCAATAGCCGTAGGCCAGTCGCCTAACTTTCCAGCCGCTATACCCAATGCACAATTGCGATCAGAATCCTTCAAAATGGCGAGAATTGGTGCGCCACCGGCCTTCACTATATGCACTGCATTATCCGGAGGCCAAGTGCCCTTTTGAAGGGTGCTTCCATCCAGGAAACGTGTAGGGTACAATCCGTAATCCCATGCATCATCATAGCGTCGTTCCCACTTGAGGTATTTTACTTTTACTTTATCCCCATATTTTGCGCAAAGCTGTTTGGTAGAATAATACATGTTAGTGGCAATAACCACCACTTCCGGCATATCCGGGCGTAAGATACCCTGCTCTTCAAGCCACTCAATTCCCTGCCGGGTGCTGATACCCCAATAGTCCGTTTCATACTTGCCAAACGCACCTGAAGTACCACCAACCACAGGATTGAAATAAACATAAGGCATAGAAGGGTTGGCAGCAATGAATAACCCGGCATCTGCCAACAACAGACCCATTATGCCATAAACGGCCCATTGCATTGGCTTTTTGCCCGAAAAAAATGCTGCCAGCTCATTCCAGAACAACCCCGCGCAAATGGCGATAGGCGGATAGGCAAAGGTCAGGTGTCGCCAGCCATCATGGATAACCGAATTCTTGTAAACCACGTAAAACACCGGGAATACCGCTGCAAACAACACTAATCCTACCCAAAGTGGATTGTAGCGTTTAAACAATCTTTGCAACAGCACCACAAAACCAGCCATGCCTAAAAGACTCGCCAGAGGAATAGTATTAATGATCCAGGTAAGGGGATAATGCCAGGGCGTTTTGTCAGACATCATATTGTTCCCTTGGAACAATACCCGAATTTTCACTTCCAAATCAGCGAACTTGGATAATGCAGTAAAGGGGTTTTTTAAGGGCGCCTGAAGGGCGTACGGCCAAAACAGCATCGCAAAAACATAGCCGGCCAGAGCAGTTCCTATTACCACCAAAGCATACTTTTTTAAAGCAGCTCCATTGGAAAATGCCTTTAGGCCACCGTTATGGGCCAAAAAATGCAGCCCGGCAAACATTCCCAACATACCGAAAGACAACAAACCACCTGCACGAGTACCTAATGCAATACCCAGCCCCACAGCAATACCAGCCAGGTTCCACTTGCCCGGATTTGGCATACGGTTCAGCACCGCAACCATGTTGTACAGCGCCATAATGTACCCGGCCGCAAAGGGTATATCCTTGGGGTTCATGAGTGAATCACCAACAAAGCGGGGCGACAACAAAAGGATGATGAAGGTTATGATACCAGCCCGCTGACCGGCAATCAACGATGCCAAGAGTGCTGAACAAAGTATAGCTACCCAGCCCAAAATAGCACTCGACATATGGCGCACATGATGATAGCCAATTTGAGTGGGTTGATAACCGAGTGTCTTATTGGCAAATCCTGTTACGGTTTCAAAAAAGCCACCGTACAGGTGCATATTGCCGTCGGGAATATTTAATGCTGTTGAATCCTTGCCAAAGGAGGCATAGTAATTCACCAGTTTTTGGGAATAATCAACCTGGAATTTATCGTCGGCATTGATACCAGAGCCGAGTGATAAAACAATCAACAGGAGGAGCCCGAAACCTGCAATACCCCAAAATACTTTTTGTAAAAGAGGGTTAGATGCAGGCAGGGGTGGACGTTCCAGCCAGTTATGGATAGGTTCAAGTGGTTTTTGTGTGTTCGTACCTGTGGTAACGGATTTGGACTTGCCAGATTTTGCCATGATGTTATTGTTCAAAAAAGCGGCACAAGGTAGGGATTTCGTTTGCTACATTTGTGCTGGAAAATCATTTGTAACCATTTAGACTCAACTAATCATGAAACAATTAACCCAACCGATCCTCTTTTTAGCCCTGTTCCTGGCAGCATTTACCGGCGAAACCTACGCACAAGACCCCCGTTTTTCGCAATATTATGCCTCACCATGGAACCTGAATCCAGCGCTGAATGGCGTATTTAATGGCAAATGGAGGGCCACCGTGAACTACCGTGATCAGTGGGGAAGTATTATATCCCCAGTTCCTTTCAGAACCTATGCTGCTGCGTTTGAACACCGTTTGCAAGTAGGCTATGGCGATGACTACGCATCATTTGGCATTGGCGCCATGCATGATGAGGCCGGCACAGCAAGATTTGCCCAAAATAAAGTGCAACTGGGTGGAGCTTTCCTTAAACAACTTTCAGGAGGCAGGCGCCAGGCGGATCACTACCTGTCGGCTGGTGCACAGCTTGGTTTTGGTCAAAATTCCATTGATTGGGGCCGGCTATGGTTCAGCCGTCAATTCGACTCCGGAACAGAAACCCCCAACACCAATCTTTCCTCAAATGAACCTAACGCCAATGCCCAATCTAAAGCTTACGTAGACTTTAATGCGGGCTTGTTATGGTACGCAGTATTCGAAAACGAAGGTTTTTTCTACATGGGCGGGGCCATGCATCACCTGAACAAACCAAAAATATCTCTGATTGAAGACGATAATGAAATATTGTACACCCGCGTTACCGGTCATGCCGGTGGCCAGTTCCCGGTAAATGACCATGTAAGTTTGTTGCCAGGTGTATTGGTAATGAGTCAGGGACCAGCTTTTGAAACAGATTTGGGCCTTAACCTTCGTTACTCCAACAACGATTACAATGAGCTGGCACTTCGCGCCGGTGCATGGGCGCGCATTGGCAATCAGCTCAATAAGGGCTTGCAGGCGGATGCTGTTACGATTGTAGGCATGCTGGAACTAAACCGGTGGATGCTTGGACTTAGTTACGATATCACAGTTTCTTCTCTTGCAACGGCTAATAATTCCAGGGGCGCTTTTGAGGTTTCACTCACATACTTCCAACCTGGAGAAAAGCGTTCAAGGGTAGTTTGCCCTAATTTTTAATAATGGTGTCTTTACCCTCTGCTTAACTGCAACTGACAATTAACACAACTTTTCCATGAAACAACTCTTATTTCTTCTTTTGTTGCTGCCCGGTATACTGGTAGCCCAAAACTTCAACACCCAACCTGCAAAGCCTAAAGCCGGCGAAATGGTACGGGTAGAAATTGATCTTTCAAAAAGCAAGCTACGCGGCGTATCTGATTTGGAAATGGTTGTAATGGAATATGCCGGAGGCAAAGTTGAAATGGTGAATCCGGCCGTTCAAATGGAAGGAGAAAAAATCGCCGGCGTATTTTCTTTAAAAGCCGATGCAAAATCAGCAGTGGTAGGCGTAAGAGATGCCAACGATCGCTGGGACAACAATGGCGGTGAAGGCTACTTTGTAACACTTTATAACGCAGATGGCGTGGTGGATCCGGAAGGCTTGATAGCCTCAGCTATGCTTTATCGCGATTATGGGGGTTTGATGGAATTAAATAGAACAGCCTCTGTATCCATGGGGCTTCTGAACCAGGCTTTTACTGCCAAACCGGAACTTAAAAGAAAACATTTTGGACCTTATATCAACAGCCTGATGGCTGTAAAAAAGGGCCCGGAAGCCAAAGAAGAAGCCATGCGATTGCTGGCTGATGTGGAAGTTGACGCCAAAGCAACGGAAGATGAATGGCTCACTGCCACCCGTTTTTACGACCGCAACAATGAACCTGACCGCAGCAAAGTATTGAAAGATAAAATTCGTGCTACTTTCCCTAAAGGCACGCTTGTTAAACAGGAAAAACGCCGGGCTATTCAAAATGAGCCAGACCTCGTGAAAGCCGAAACGCTTTTGATGTCCTTTGAAAAGGATTTCACACCTCAAAATGAGGATGAGAAACAAGCGATCATCAACCTTTGGTCCAATCTGGCCAATAAAATTACCGATGCTGGCAACCTAACGAAATTCAAGGAATTGACCGCCAAGTTGCCGGAGGCAGATCGTGCGAGTGTTTACAACAATATTGCCTGGGAATACGCTGAAAAAGGAGAAAACCTGGAAGAGGCCAAAAAAATGGCTGCTTTTGCAGTGGAATGGGCAAGAAAAGAAATGGGCATGCCATCAGGAAAACGTGCTGCACTGGATACTGAAAAAGAGTGGGCATTCCGTAGAAAGCAAACTTTTGGCATGTATGGCGACACCTACGCCTACATTTTGAATAAAACCGGTGATGCCAAAGCAGCCGCCGCACTCCAAGCCGAGGTGATTGAAATTACCAAAGGGAAAGAGGCCGAAATGAACGAACGCTACACCTCCTATTTGGAAGCGTCCGGAGCTTCTGAGCTTCGATACAAATTGGAAGGTTTTATTCTGCATGGCCATGCCACCGCTAAAATGAAAGAGCAGTTTAAAAAACTGTACGTTGCAGAAGATAAAGGCGAAGCCGGAGCAACTGCTTATTTGGCCCGACTGGAAAAAGAGGCAAAGGCAAACAAGCAGAAAGAGTTGGTAAAAACCATGATGAATGAGCCTTCTATACCCTTCAATCTCGTGAACCTGGAAGGTAAAAATGTAAGCCTGGAGAGCTTGCGCGGAAAAGTTGTAGTGGTGGACTTTTGGGCTACCTGGTGTGGACCATGTAAGGCTTCATTCCCGGGCATGCAACTGGCCGTAAATCAGTATAAAAACGACCCTGATGTAGCTTTTGTATTTATTGACTCCTGGGAAAAAGGTGCAGATAAAGCAAAAAATGCAGCTGACTTTATTGCCAGCAAGGGATATACCTTTAATGTTTTGATGGATAATGAAGATAAAGTGATAACCTCTTATGGTGTATCCGGCATTCCAACCAAGTTTGTTCTGGACCGTAACGGCAAAATCCGATTTAAAACCATTGGATTTGAAGGATCTGACGAAGGACTTGCTGAAGAACTCAGCATACTGATTGAAACAGCCAAAGGACAACCTTAATTATGATAAGGGTGTCTCAAAAGTAATTTTTACCGCAGAGGCGGAGAGACGCAGAGATGTAAATAATTGATTGTCAAATTCTCTGCGCCGCTGCGCCTCTGCGGTAAAAATAAAAATATGACTTTTGAGACAGCCTCATCATAATTCAAAAATAGTATTACATCCTTTTAAACAAATCCCTCTACTTTTGCGTTAAATTTCTGGTTCAGGTAGTAGTCTGTTCATTACCCAATCTCAATCCAATTACGCAATGTTGCAAAACTGGTTCAAAGACTTGATTGAAAGGCACGCATTCGGCGTATGTCAATATCTCGGCGAACGCATGCATCTGGCGCCTTCTGAAGTGCGCAAGTACTTTATTTACACCTCTTTTATAGGCATGGGCTCTCCGCTTATTGTCTATCTCTTCGTTGCCTTTTGGATGAATGTAAAACGGTACATTCGCAAAGGACATAATGAAATCTATAGCTGAGGTTCTCCAATCCAACGGATTAAATCCTCCAGTTCCCACGCATCCTTTAGATCAAACCCGCCGGTACCTGTTCTGACCAACCGACTCAGGTAGGCTCCGCTCTGTACTGCTTCGCCAAAATCCTTGGCCAAGGCGCGTATATAGGTGCCTTTGCTGCAAACTACCCTGAAATCTATCTGAACACCCTTAGCATAATCAGGATGCAGCATAATCGGAGCGCCTTTTTTACTGGCAACATAAGCTTCTTTTCCAGAAGAAACCACCTGCCGAAGTTCTCCCAATAGTTCAAACGTATCAATGTGCACCTTTCGCTGAGGCAACTCCACTTCTTCACCCGTGCGTGCATTTTTGTACAAGCGCCTGCCATCCACCTTAACCGCTGAAAAAACCGGCGGTATTTGTTCGATGTCTCCTATAAATTGTGTCCTTGCCTGTTCCATTAATGCTGGCGTAATATGCTCTGTTGGAAAAAACTGATCCGGCGCCTTTTCCAGATCAAAAGAAGGAGTAGTTGCTCCCAATACAATAGTACCCTCGTATGCTTTGACCATCGCTTGAAACTCATCAATACGCTTGGTGAAATCGCCAGCACAAATGATTAGCAAACCCGTAGCTAACGGATCCAACGTGCCTGCATGCCCAACTTTGAGTTTTTTATTTCCAACCCTTCTCGATAAAAAATATCGCACTTTATTCACCACATCAAAAGAAGTCCAGGCTAAAGGTTTGTTCACCAGCAATACCGCACCCTTAGGAAACGGATCAGGAAATAATTGTCCGGGAGTAATAATCATGCCGCAAAGGTAGTCATTGTCACTTCCCAGCCACCCCTACCGACAATTCGTCACCTCTTTTCAAAACAATCCGACAAACTGTCGTCACGACCTCCATAATTTCTGCCATTTTTGCATCCAATTAAATTTGGAAAAGAATTTGCTCAAACCCTTCAAACATCGGCGGCTAAACCCTTCGTTACATAAACCCCTCAAACTATTCAAACCCTTCAAACCCCTCAACCCCCTCAAACTATTCAATGACCTACGATAATTTCACCATCAAGGCTCAGGAAGCCATTCTGCAGGCACAACAAATAGCTGCTGGCTACGAACAACAGAGCGTCGACACTGGACATTTGCTTAAAGGCATGTTGAACGTGGATGATTCTGTGACCGATTTTTTACTCAAAAAAACCGGCGTTAATCTGCCTGCCTTTACCGAACAACTGGATAAACTCATTTGGGAAACACCCAAAGTACAGGGAGCCGATAAGCAATATCTCACCAATGAGGCCAACAAAGCCATTTCCACTGCTAAATCATTACTGAAAGACTTTGGTGATGAATATATTTCCCTTGAATTGTTATTGCTGGGTATCGTAAAGGGCGGCGACAAAGCTGCACGTTTATTGCGGGAAAATGGAGCTACCTACGATGCATTAAGCACTGCCGTTAAGGAATTGCGGAAAGGGCGGAAAGTGACGGAGCAAACCACCGACAATGTGTACAATGCCCTTCAAAAATACGCAGTAAACCTCACAGAACAAGCCGAAACAGGGAAACTCGACCCGGTCATTGGCCGCGACGAAGAAATTCGGCGTGTGTTGCATATTCTGAGTCGTCGGAAAAAGAACAACCCTGTCATCATTGGTGATCCGGGTGTAGGTAAGACCGCGATTGTGGAAGGAATTGCCTGGCGTATAGTCAAGCAGGATATACCAGAAACCTTGTCAGGCAAAAAGATTTTTAGCCTGGACATGTCTTCGCTGATTGCCGGCGCCAAGTACAAAGGTGAATTTGAAGAGCGTCTAAAAGCGGTGATTAAAGAGGTTATTGATTCCAATGAAGAAGTAATCCTGTTTATTGATGAAATTCACACACTGGTAGGAGCTGGCGGTGGTCAGGGAGCTATGGATGCAGCGAACATTTTGAAGCCTGCACTTGCGCGCGGTGAACTCCGGACTATAGGTGCTACTACGCTGGATGAGTATCAAAAGTATTTTGAAAGCGATAAAGCACTCGAACGTCGATTCCAGTCGGTATACGTTGATGAGCCAAGTATAGAAGACTCTATCAGTATTTTGCGTGGTATTCGGGAAAAATATGAGAATTATCACAAGGTGCAGATCATGGATGAAGCGCTGATTGCGGCTGCTGAACTATCTCACAGGTATATATCAGAGCGAAAATTGCCGGATAAGGCCATTGACCTGATTGATGAGGCCAGTGCCAAATTACGCCTAGAACTGGATTCCGTTCCGGAAGACGTAGACAAACTGGATCGGCAGATGCGGCAGTTGGAGATTGAGCGTGAGGCTATTCGGAGGGAAAACGACACGAAGAAACTGGAAGCCATGAACAAGCAAATCCAGGAACTTCGGGAAAAACTGGATGATTTGCGCGCAAAATGGACCTCTGAAAAAGAGATTGTAGAAACCATCCAGAGCAACAAACAAAAACTGGAGGAACTTCAAATCCAATATCAGCGTGCCGAACGTGAAGGCAATCTTGAGGTAGCTTCCCGCATTAAATACGACGATATACCCACGCGTGAAGCGATGTTGCGCGCAGCAGAAGAAAAGCTCGCAAATCTGGCGCCGGAAAATCGGATGACCACCCAAACTGTTACATCCAATGACATCGCAGAAGTGGTGGCACGATGGACGGGCATTCCATTAGCGAAAATGATGCGGGGTGAACGCGAACGCTTACTGCATCTGGAAACAGAAATGCACCAGCGAGTTATCGGCCAGGATGAGGCTGTAACGGTAGTATCAGACGCCATTCGTCGCAGTCGTGCAGGCCTTAGCGACCCGGATAAACCCATTGGATCATTCATCTTTTGCGGACCAACTGGTGTAGGCAAAACGGAATTGGCCAAAGCCCTGGCGGATGTCCTATTCGATGATGAAAAAGCCATCACCCGCATTGATATGAGCGAATACCAGGAGAAACACAGCGTTTCCCGATTGGTAGGTGCTCCTCCGGGATATGTTGGCTATGATGAAGGTGGTCAGTTGACGGAGGCTGTGCGCAGACGCCCCTACTCTATCGTACTGTTGGATGAAATTGAAAAAGCCCACCCGGACACCTTCAATATCCTCCTGCAAGTACTGGATGACGGGCGGTTGACCGACAATAAAGGTCGGACAGCTAATTTCAAGAACACCATCATCATTATGACCTCCAATCTGGCAAGCGACCGTATTATGGACGCTTTTGATGGCTATGAAGAGCTGAATGAAAAGCGCAAAGAAGAGGCATTTGAAAAGGCCAAATCCAACGTGATGGATGCGTTAAAAATGAATCTCCGACCAGAATTTCTGAATCGTTTGGACGAAGTAGTCGTGTTCCACCCACTTCGTAAAAATCAGATGGCACAAATCCTGGACATTTTGATGAAAGACATCCGTGAGATGCTTACCAGGCAGGAATTTAAACTGGAGATCACCAAAGACGCAGCCCAAAAACTGGTTGAAGAAGGGTTTGACCCCCAGTTTGGTGCCCGCCCGCTCAAGCGTGCCCTCCAACGCGAATTAATCAATGAACTGGCCAAACATCTTCTGGCAGGAGATTACCAAAAAGGAGATACGGTGTTAATTGATGCAGATGCTTCCGGATTAACCTTTGGCCGGAAAACAATAATTGAAGGGAAGGAAGTGACGAAGAAGAAGTTATGAGATATGAGATATGAGATATGAGATATGAGTTAGGAGATATGGGTACATTGCATGTTCGGCATTCATATCTCATAACCCATAACTCATATCTCATCTTGGTACATTTATTGCAGTGGAGTAATCATCTGTAATAATCATCCACCAATGGCACTTCGGAATCTCATTCAGGCACCCAGGCAAATTATGGAAGCCATTGCCGGTGACGGTATTGGAACCACCCAAATGGTTCATACCTATTTACGGTACGGAAGCGGAAAGTTTCGCATCACCAATATCTCGCCAACTGAAGAGGAAATGCAGAGTGCTGCAACCCAACTAAAAGATTTACCCCGGTTATTGCTTCTTTTGGTTGTGTTTCTCATGCCAGTACCTGGGTTTGTGGGTTTATATGTCTTTTTA
The DNA here is from genome assembly GCA_044347755.1 of Saprospiraceae bacterium. Taxonomy (GTDB): domain Bacteria; phylum Bacteroidota; class Bacteroidia; order Chitinophagales; family Saprospiraceae; genus M3007. The sequence continues at coordinate 61,980 of JBIKUE010000001.1, read as the reverse complement.
GCCATTCTAACAGAACGTTACCTTGGCAATAAAATCAGAGTGATACCCACCAGATTTCGTCCCCTCCTCACAACCAAACCATAAAAGCCCCCTCAGGCGCCAACATTGGTAGCCCCATCAGGGCATCCAAATTGGTATCCCCAGCGGGGCGGTAACATTTGTAGCGGGGCAATAACATTTGTAGCGGGGCGATAACATTTGTTGCGCGGCGATCATAATTATTCCTGGCCCACACCACCCCAAAGTGGCGTATCTTTGCCCCAGAAAATGTTGTATGAAATTTCGTGAAGTCATAAAGTTGCCTAAAAGAATGTTGTGGGCACTCGTGATGGAGACTGTAGAAACCTCCCGCATGGTGCATGTATATGCGCGTCAAGGCTCCGGCAAACTTCGAATCATACCCAAGCACAAAAAACCTACCCCTGAAGAACTTCGGGAAGCCAGTGAGCAGCTAAAAGACATCCCACGTTTCCTGCCGTTTTTTGTAGTGGTGGCTGTGCCGGTACCTGGCGTAACAGAAGGTTATACCCTGGTAGCCATTACATTAGAAAAATGGTTGGGCAATAAATTCAAATTTTTGCCCAGTCAATTCAGAGAGATCATGCATCCAGCAGAAGAATTATCCAAAGAAGCGTTACCTGACGAAAATCAGGAAAACACTACATCGGATAAAAAACATCTTCCAGATGTCTGATTTCCAGCACCTTCTGTTGTTTTGATAGAATCACTGCAATGGTGTCGAAACGTATTTCCCAGTCATAATTGATGGCTTCCATATAAGACCCTGCTGCATGCAGCAGTCTTTCTTGTTTTCTTTTATCAATGGCTCCTTCGGGTCCGCCAAAACCCCTACCCTGCCCTGTACGGGTTTTGACTTCTACAAATACCAATAAAAGATCATTGACCCAGGCAATGATATCCAATTCGGATTTGCCAAAGCGCCAGTTGCGTTCGGCGATGCGGTATCCCTTGGCTTCCAGAAAAGCGATGGCGGCGTCTTCGCCGATGATGCCGGTTTGGTGGGTTTTCATGGTACAAATATTATCGCCCCGCTGGGGCTACAAATGTTGGCGCCCCGCTGGGGCTACAAATGTTGGCGCCCCGCTGGGGCTACAAATGTTGACGCCCCGCTGGGGCTATAAATGTGGTCGCCCCGCTGGGGCTTAGGGAGGGGTGGATGAAGACACGTTACCAGGAATGGATGGGCAAAAAATCGAAGAGGTATTCGGGGTTAAATGGAATTTCAAATTTTTCCATCATTTTTAGATATTCCTTCTCGAATGATTGTTTTTGATGGTGTCTTTCTTGATTGGCAATATATTTTACAACGGAATCTACTTGTGAACGCGCATAGGAAAACGCTCCATATCCTCCTTGCCAGTTGAATTTTTGTGGACTAAGACCTTTGTGCTTCACGAAGTGGGCGCTATCCGTTTTGATGGCTTCAACCAGATCCGGAATTTTTTGATTGGGATTGTATCCAATAAAAATATGGATGTGGTCAGGCATCCCATTAATCTGAAGCATTTTGTGACCATTGTTTTGCACAATCCCCGTGATGTATTGATATAAAACATCCTTCCAGGATTTATGCACTAACGCCGCTCGACCTTTAACGGCAAAAACGAGTTGGACATGCAATTGAGTATAAGTATTCGGCATAACAGTTTCATTTAGTTCATACCAAATATACATCCCATCCTCCAACCATACAAGCCCCAGCGGGGCGACCATATTTATAGCCCCAGCGGGGCGCCAACATTTGTAGCCCCAGCGGGGCGCCAACATTTATAGCCCCAGCGGGGCGCCAACATTTGTAGCCCCAGCGGGGCGCCAACATTTGTAGCCCCAGCGGGGCGCCAACATTTGTAGCCCCAGCGGGGCGCCAACATTTGTTGAGCTAAAACAAAAAGCCCTCGTAAGTGATTCACTTACAAGGGCTTAGGTCATTTTAGATGGTAGTCCGTACGGGAATCGAACCCGTGTTTCATCCGTGAAAGGGACGCGTCCTGACCCCTAGACGAACGGACCATCTTTCAAAAGCGGGGCAAAGATAGACGTACTTGACTTTTATTTCCAAACCTGTTGCAAAAAAAAATAAAAAAATATCCAAAGCCATCTTTTACCCCACCCCTGGTTAATCTTTAAACCGCATATGGGCAAATCCGGCCAGTGCATCCGGATGTACAATCTCTATAGTATACTTACCGGGCTCCAATTGATAGAAAGTCACTCCGGTTCCACACCAAAGTCCAGCCCAGGCGGTGAAATCATTCTCTCCTTTTTTGCCTCTCACAAACCCCATCGGAATGCCATCACCCACTTCAAAGTAGGAAAATGGAATATAATCTGTTACCTCTCCTGCAGGAAGCATTCCAATCCCTGTTTGATGGTCCGGATCGAAATCATAGTACGCGTTTGTGATGTCTTGGGTAGTGGTGTTATGAAAACGGATCAGCACTTCTCCCTGGTGTTTTTCACAGGAAGTAAAAAGTACGGCAACCATTGCCAATACAACAAAAAAGAGCTTCTTCATGGGTGTAAAATGTTTGGTTCGCTTAAGTGACGAACCTCCACCACCAAAGGGTTGGGTCTACCCTAACCCATATCCTTCCAATAACGTTTTGGCACGCTTTTGTACCTCCGGATCCACTACCAACTCAGGTGCATGATGCGGTTTGATACGCGCATCCAGTACCATCGGCCCTCTGCAACCCCAATGCTTGTGTTCTATAAAGGCCTGTACCCCATGAACGTCATGACTTGGATTGGCCCGCGTAAAGGCCACCCACACAAAATTATTGAGCGTGGCAGCGGTGAAGGCACTGTCGTCCACCAGGAGGATCATCGGAATGTGCTGCAGATCAAAGTTTTCCAAATGCCGACAAAGAGCTTCCACCTGCGCACGCGCAGGAACCTCCGCCTCAAATCTGGGCGATTTTATGGCCAGAATACCCGGGAAACAAAATTCAGGCGCTGAAAAGCCCTCAGGCAAACGGAAGTTATCTGGAAGCTCTGTCTTCAACTCCCGACGCTTATCGCCCCTGCAGGCTGCTATGAGCTTTGAGCCGGCATTCCAGCCCGAACCGGAATAATCCAGCGTATCAATGGTGGTCTTGGTCTGGAAATGCAGGTCTCGGGTTAAATCCACACGCTCCAGGAAATGCCGGAAAAAATGAGGGATATCATGGGTATCCAGATTCGGATCATCGTCCGATGCCGCTATGAAGAGAAATTTGGCCAGGGAGGTTTGACCCGAACCAATTATCCGATTAGCAATGGTGAGAATTTCTTCTGGAACACGCTCCCGAAACGGCATATACCGCTCATGGCCAATAGCCAACAATAACGGGTGCACCCCTGCCGCATCCACGGCGTGCAACTCTTTCAGCCCAGGGAACTCGCCCGGCGTCAAGGGAGCTACCAGTTCATGGATCAACCAACCGAAGCTGCTGTCTTCCATCGGTGGTCTGCCCACCACACTGAAATGCCAAAGCGGATCTTTTCGGTGCCAAACCTGATGCACCTTCATCACTGGAAAATCGTGCGTAAGGGAATAATATCCGAGGTGATCCCCAAATGGGCCTTCCGGCTTTTTTACATTTTTCAGAATTTCTCCTGTAATCACAAAATCGGCATCACCGCTCAAAAAATGACCGTTGCGATGGGTATACCGGAACCGGCGCCCGCCCAACATCCCGGCAAAAGTTAGCTCACTCAGACCTTCCGGCAACGGCATAATGGCGGAAAAGGCATGGCTCGGCGGCCCGCCCACGAAAATACTGCAATGAAAGGGCCTATCCAGTTGGTTGTAGCGGGTGTGATGCACCCCTATGCCCCGGTGCAATTGGTAATGCAAACCTATCTCCTCATTCGGCACATAATCATTGCCGGACAGTTGGATGCGATACATGCCCAGGTTCCCATGCATTGGTCCGGGCTGATCCGGATCCTCCGTATATACCTGCGGCATAGTTATAAATGCGCCACCGTCCATTGGCCAGCTTTTAATCTGTGGCAACTTGTCAATCGTGGTTTGCCCCCAGGTTACCGGACTCCCAAACCAATTTTTCATCGGAAGCGCAGAAATAGCCGTGAGTGGCGCTCCGGCATACCGTAGCGGTTTTTTTAAAACACTTGCCGGGTCTTTTTTGATCTCAATTACCCGTTTCACCCGTTCCAGTGTATACCGGAATAAAAACGCAGTGCGCTCAAAAGTGCCGTAAATATTACTCACCGCCTGAAAAGGGCTTCCTTTCACCCGTTCAAACAAAAGCGCCGGACCTTGCCGGTCAAATACCTGCCGGTGAATTTCAGCAATATCCAGATTAGGATCTACTTCTTCCCGAATCCGCAACAGTTGTCCGTTGCGTTCGAGGTCGTTTACTGCTTGTCGGAGAGAACTGTACATGTTATTTTAATATCCAATATCCAATGTCCAATGTCGAATGTCCAAGTGGGGCGGGTGTCTGGCGCCAGCACTTTTGTAGAACATGGAGCAGGTGTTTGAGGAGAAACAAGAATGACCTAAAAGAGTTGAACACTTTTGCCAGTCATCTGAACAAAAGCCACTCAAAAGCGCAAATGCCAAGCACTTTTGATTGGCTTTTGTGTGGATGATTGGTAAAAGAGTTCAACTCTTCTTGTTTCTCCTCAAACACCCGCTCAATGTCATGCAAATGTGCTGACGCCAAGCACCCGCCCCACTTGGACATTCGACATTGGACATTGGATATTGGATATTCCCTAGCGCATCGGCGGTTGCCGGCGTTTACCGCCCGGGCGAAATCCTTTGCCGCCCATCATGGCCATCATGGCCGGGTTCATGGTTTGGCCGGAAGCTTGTTTGAGCTGTTTTTCCACTTCTTTTACCTGCTCTTTGAGCATGCCTTCGGTGATATTGAGCTTTTTCAGTTCTGCGAAGTGGTTTTGAGCGCCCTTAAGGTTGTTTTTACCGGCGGCAATCATCACCAGTTGGAGCAAAGCTGCGCCGCGTTCATTATCGGTAGGCAAGCCAGAAGCCAGTGATTTTTTGATCCAGGTTTCAGCGGTGTTGAAATCTCGTTTCTGCATAGCCAGAGCACCGTGGGTCATGTAGTACACGCCTTTGTAGCCCATCAGCAGGATTTGCGGGAAAAAAGTCAGTTTGAGTCGGGCTTCCGCCTCAACCAGTTTTTGCTGAGAGAGCAATAGATTGGCAGATAAGATGGTGCCCAGCATCAGGTAGCCGGCCAGCAAAACCACGCCTGTCAACAAAAATGGGAATCCATACCAGAAACCATATGCCGCCCAGAGTGCGATGCCCCCCAGAATACCGCCCACAATCAGGGCAAAACGCAAGTAGATATTAATCGTAAACATAATAATGTTGAGAGAATGAAAACAGCGGCGAAGGTAAAAGGTTTCTAGCGCACAATGGCTACCCTTTTTGACGCAATAATTTCATTTTTCACCCGTATCAAGTCAACTTTTAAATCCGTCTTCTTATTCGAAACAGAATCAAGTAACAACTAGGTGATGAATTGTGCAAATTTCAAAAAGTTAACCCTCCAGACAGCCTGAGGTAACCCGTAGTCTCCCTAATACTAGAAACCTTTTCAAACTTCATCTTGGTATTATTCAATACAATTCCAGTAGACAATTCAACAGAAAAAGGGCCCAATACTTTCTTTTTATATCCTATGCCCCATTGAATACTGCTGACGCGAACATTATCGTATTTTTTTTCGGTAACCACCGTATTAAATAAAGGGATAAAAAAGAGAAATCCGGAGAACTCTTCTTTCTCAGTTCTGATTTTAATATTGTGCTTCCCACGATTCAAACTCATTTCCAAAAATGCACTGTTTTGAACATCACCTAGATAAATTCGCCCTCCTACCCCCCATCGATGACCTCTATGGTATGTTTCCGTTCCAGAACTTCCCAATAAACTTAACAGCGGAAAAAAAATAGAACCATCATTCGTGCTTGATTTTGACCGAAAAATTTGGTAACGAGCCAAAATGGTAAAGCGCTTGCCGATAGGGCGTTCTGCATAAGTACTAAAAGTACCGAACAATGGCATTGAGGCATGTACACTGATTACTTTTTGGGCAAACACCTGGCTAGCCACCAGTGCCAGCATGGGCACGAGCAGAAATTTTTTCATGGACATAAAAAAGTTTAAGATTTACAATTCTATCATCTGAGATCTTGAATGGCTTACAACTCAGGCAATGCAATGCACATCATATAATACCTGTCGGCAATGTAAAGCACTCTGCGATCCGGGTCAATGACAACATCGGAAAAGGCAAATCCTGCATCAGGAGTTCGATTACTGTAGGCATTGGGAGAAACCTCATCCCATATCGTTTGGCCATTTTCTGCATTTACCGCCCACAATCTGCTACTACCGGTACTGGTAAAATATACCACACCGTCAAAATAGCTTAGCCAGAAGGTACTACCATAGGTATCACGATTAAACCACCTTATCAATCCGGTGTTTTTGTCAATCGCCCACATACCGTCAAAAGCAGACTGTACAATCACAAAGTCTTTATGAAGCACCATGCCCGAATTGCCGATTTGGGTTGGAAAACTTTGTTTCCATAGTACATTCCCATTAGCGAGATCCAGGCAATACAGGTCCTTGAAGGTTATCAAGTACAATTTATTATTATCCACAATTGGCAAGCTTCCTACAAAAGGCTCATCCTGAAAGTCATTGAGGATCCATTCAAACTTCTTTTGGGTCATATTCCATGCGTAGATATTCACCAAATTATACCTCCCTTCATAAGGAGTTGCCAAAACATCTCTTAACATCCCATCTCGCAATATCAGGATGGAGTCGCCAACTGGATTAATCCAGAGAACAGGCAATCCGATATTCAAATAAAAGCTATCAGGTGCGGTGATGGTTAAAAGGGTATCCCAATTTCCGGATAAATAATGAGTTCTTACAACAGACTCACTTTGGGATTTTGGCTTGGGACCATAAAAATTTGCCTTATACAAATATTCACCAATTAACCTTCCCTGAGAACCACCTCCAATGCTATTGCCAGATATAATACTAGACCAAAAGCGGCTTCCGGTGTTTGCATCTAACGCATAGGTATAACTCCAATTATTTACAATTACTTTATCATGTATACCAGAAACCTGAAAATTAACAAAACCATCAATTGGAGAATCGAAGCCATTATACCTCCATTGTTCCTTCCCTGTTTCAGCATTTAACGATTGAACTGTGGCAGAAGGTAAAATGAAATTAGAAGAAAATACGATATTCTCGCCAATGATACATTCGGGTCTGGATGTGTGCCTGCTGGTATCAGGGGTTACGGGCGTTTGCCATTGCACCTTCAATTTGCCTGATATTGGAGGCGGAGGAGGGGCAGGTGGAAGCGGTTCCTTTTGGCAGGAGATCAAAAGAAATAAAAGAGAAAACAAGATCATCTGTTTCATAATTTTTTAATTTTGGGAGGCGGTCTAGCCGCCTCCCAATTTGGTTACTTTATTCCAGTGGCAAACCATTTGTCGATTGAACTGTCTGCCCCACCAAAAAGCATTAATAATGCATCTCTGGTTTGTTCCGAGTTGCGCAATTGGAAGTGATTCGCAAAGTCGAGTCTTAACGTCGGCGTACCATCATAACCTGAAGCCGAATTGGCCGTAACTACCCCGTCTGACTCCCGAACAAAGGTTTCGTACCGGGTATACCATTCGCAAAGCTCCACTTCAGCCGGATTTGCCAAGGCATAAGCCTGACATTCAGCTGCGTTGGAGATTCCTGGAGGTAAGATAGGATCACATACTTCTCCCGGTGAGATGACATCTTCATCACAAAGCGCGCTCAAACATTCACATGTGCCACCCACTTCCAGGGTTTCTTTGGCGCCAATAATGACCTTCCATTGGGCATCTACCCCTTGAGACCAACGCCAGGCATCATGGAATATATCCCGTCGTTCTCTGTCATCATTGTAAGTCACTTCAGCAATAGCACATAAAACAGGATGTGTCAACCACATGAAGGGGTTGCATGGAATCCCGGCAGCATTCCATCCTTCAACGTCTTCTACCGCGTCTTCATATTCAGCCTGATATTCGGCCATCAATACATTCGCGGAATCTACCCTGGCCTGATCTTCATTGGCAGCAAACACCGGTGCATTGCTTACTTCTTCAGGAGGTGAACCAAGCGTTCGCCACAGGAGTTGTCTGGAGGTAAATCGGGTATCCGTGGGGTCTTCAGCCGGTTTAGCATATTCAGCGCCATAAAAAGCCGCTTTGTGGATGGAAGAAGAGTAACCATTTAGTTCGCCCAAGGGCCCGGCGCCTACGGCATACCCATCAGACGCCCCTGTAAATAACTTGCCCAAAACAAAAGGCATCACATCAGGTACATTATCGCACAAATTATCCACCGTCACCGTAAAGTTTTGCAAATCCAAAAAAAGGCTTACAATTTCTTTGCCTTTAAACAGTTTTAATGCCAACTCTGCATTTAGCACTGCCTTGCAGGCATCTTCTGCCATTTCACCAATCAGCCCATCATTTCTACTGTTAACCACCTGTGCGCCTCCGTGCGGGCTGCCAAAAGTAACCAGCCCATAGAAGCGGCGTGCTGAAGGAGGGTCATTTTGCAGCTCATAATCTGCCCATCGAGACACAATGCCACCCTGGCTGTGACCAATGATGAAATTATTGGAAAAATCTGTAACGCCACGTGCATGTAAGGCGCCATCTTTCAAAATAATATTGTCGTTCAAATCACTTCCTGCCGTTTCCAGGCCGGATGTTGCGTAAGTCATCAGCAAACCAACCGTTTTTCTCGCGGGGTATCCAGGACCTCCATCATCGGTAGCTGTCCTTACATTTCCCCAGGAATTCACATCACCACCAAGGCCGTGTACCCAATAGATGCCTCTCAAGTCAGAGATTGGATTGGGTGGCGGAGTTGGTAATTCAGGTAGTGGATCTTCTCCTCCAACCAGATTGGGAGGCATGATGAAAGTTCCCTGATATTGCGGGCCTGGAGGGCATGGCAAATCCTGAGCCTGAAGTGCGGCGCATGTTATAAGCGCTATGATGAGCAGAATATAGTGTTTCATGAATCAGATTTTAATGCTTGAATGGTTGATGTTAGCGGGATTTTTTCACCAATTTAATTACTTCCCGTCCTGAATTTGTGGTCAGATGCACCATATAAACCCCGTCAGGCCATGCCACAGCTGATATTTGTATGGAAGTCTCCGGCTGGATTCCACTTTGTTGATAAATTAGTGCTCCGGCCAAATCATAAACTAACATAACAGACTCCTGCAAAACATCCTTCCCTGCCGTAAGCGTCCATTGATCTACCGCCGGGTTGGGCCATATTACCGTACCTGTATTAGACATCATCAGCCTGCTGCGCTCTGTGCTAGGCAATGCCACTGAATAATCGGAATAACGCTTCCTAACCACATCCGTCATACAGGCGCCGGATGGTCTGATTACCTGACGTTCCTGTAGTTCTTCCAAGGGTGCATAGATGCCTTGATTGGTAAGCATATACTTTTTGGTAAAAGTCTCTTTTAGCGCCCCAGATTCAAAACGCTTGTTGGTGACTTTGTTTTCCAATGGCTCAAACAAGGTTTGTTCCTCACCTTTAGCAATTATCCAGGCATTATTACCTATAGCCTGAAAAACACCTCCTTCAGCCTCAATCGCCTGAATTTCAGCGCCTTCGGGCATAGAAGGAAATTCCAGCATCAATTGGGTTGGATTATCTGATAATGTTTGCCGCATCAACTTATATCGGGCTGTGTAGGCAGAATCAGCTGGCATGGAATGATATAATTCACCTTTCGTATTGTATATCTGCTTTCCAGCCTGATTGATTTCAATCCTGCTAATCATAACCGGAAATTCAGCATAGGCTTGCTCCGGATTGAGTATGGTTATGGTGGATTCATGGTGATTATTATCGTATACCCTTCTTTCAATCCGTTTTTCAATGGTTAGAGGTCGCATCTTTTCGATATCCAAAGGACTCAAAGATTCGGGAAGCACATCATTAGATACGGTATGTAAAGAGGTCTCTTCCACCAGATAACTCGTTAGGAAACGTTGGCCTTCAGGAGGCTCTGGAATGGAACTGATTTGACCCTCCAGACGCAGGTACAGAAAACAAAGACCTGCAATAATGACAAATGATTTCATGTAAATGATGTTTTTAATGATTGAACAATGTGAACTGTCCTGCAGGATTAAAGCAATTGCTTCAACAAAAGTGAGTTTCAAATCCTTACCCTGCAAATTGAATAATCTCATGTGATGGCACAGATGCCGGTGTTATGTGTCATAATACGGCAAAATGTCTCCAATAACTGACCTGCTGTGTCAGAATCTGACACTCCATCATTTATTTATCCGTCTTTTGCCAGATCATGAGAAAAAAATCATATCTTCGGGAACCGTTTATTTTGACTCATTAAACCTAATCACGGCTTCATGTACAAAAACTTTCATCAATACCTGCTGGCAGGTGTTAATCGAGCTAATGCAGACAACCAGGTAATAGCTCAAAACCTGGCAGATTTACTCCAGCAAAGCAAATCCAATATCTACAAGAAATTAAGAGGCGAGGTACCCTTTACCGGGGAGGAGATATTACTGATCGCAGCACATTACCAGATTTCACTCGACCAATTTTTGCAACAAAACGTCTCTACAACCAACAAACTACAATTTGAGTACTCAACCAGTGTTGACCATGCCCATACGCCCATTTCCTTCCTGCAAAAAATCAGGCTGGATTTGGAACGGGTAAGTTCCATTCCCGGGATTCAACTGTGTTACGCCACCAATGAAATCCCCATTTTCCACTATATGTCATGCCGGAATCTTCTGGCCTTCAAACTGTTTATTTGGGCAAGAACCAACTGGGGGCTGGCAGATGTGTTAGGCAACAGTTTTAATACCGACGAGTTTTACGCCCAATGGCCCGGCCTGGAGGAGCATAGACTAGCCATTCTGGACTTGTACAAAAAAATACCCACCAAAGAGTATTGGCCAAAATTCGTTACCAGCCATATTTACAACCAGATACGCTATTATGTTGACGGTCGGTTCTTTATCCATCCGGAAATGCCGGAGTTGCTAAAATCTGAACTTAAAGACATGTTGGATGAGCTATCTAACCTTGCGGCCTTGGGCGTTAAAGATTATGGTCCAAATGCTGCGTCTTTTTCCTTGTACCTGAATGAAATAGCTTTTGCCAATAACCTGATCATCATTTATCAACATCAGCAACCAATTGCGGTGTATATCACGCTGGACAACCCCAATTATCTTTCTTCCAACAATCCGGCATTTTGCCTGAAAATGCACCAGTGGCTTCAGCGAATAGAAGAATATTCATTCCTCGCTAAGAATGAGCAGCACAGGATCAAACTTTTCCGGGAACTTAAAACACGCATAGAAGAAGCCTGAAACAAACCACCCCAACTGGCTAATTATGCCAATCGGGGTGGTAAAACGGAACGGGCAAATGTGTGGAGGGTTCAATGGGAGTTAGGATAAATGCTCCACCCAACGTCCGTTCCGGTGCGGCATGCTCGCCGTGAGTCATAGTGTTTGCCCTGATTTGTCCAAACATCTCGTATTCAGATTAGGGCAGGGAATAAAAAGGTATAGTGTCTGTGATCCGTTTGTCCCGGTCACACTTGTCTTTTATCGGTTTCCGGCAAGTCCTCTTTTCAGTGCATAACTGATCGCTTCACCTTTAGAATTCACGTGCAGTTTACGATAAATACCCTGAATATGGTTCTTTACAGTATCCGTGCTGATAAAATGCTTGGCAGCGATCATTTTGTAAGACAACCCGTCCACCAACGCCTCAAGAATTTCCTGTTCCCGAGGCGTTAGTCCGGTGGCAAGGGCTTCATCATCAATTTCAACGGTTTTCTGGACAGCAGCAGGAGTTTGTGGTATTGCCTGGGTTAAATGGAAAAATTGCAACACCTTTCGGGCAATCGCCGGGCTCATTGGCGAACCGCCCTTATGTACCAGACGAACACTTTCCACCAATTCGTCCGGGCCTGATTTTTTGAGTAAATATCCTGTGGCGCCATTTCTCAGCGCCTGAAAAATCCGGTCTTCTTCTTCGCTAACCGTCAACATGACCACCTGAGTAGTAGGAGATGCCTCCTTAACCACCGCTGTGGCCTCAATACCATTCAGACCTGGCATATCAATATCCATCAACACAACTTCTGGTTTCCATTGGGTTACTGCATTTCGTACACCTGAACAATCAGGATAAGCCGCAACGACTTCTACGTCCGGTGTAAAACGAAAAAGATGTAAAAGACTTTCCCGGAAATCATTATTGTCCTCGAAAATGACCAATCGCAGTGGTGTCATGCCTAATGTTTAGGGCGTGCTTAACAGGTGATGGATTATGTTACAAAGGTATGGGTGAATAACAGGCCAACAGAATAGGAAGTTCGTACTAATCCATAAAAAATGTAAAGTATACGGCATTGCTTTAAAAACAATCAGGGTGTACCACAATTGCAGTACACCCTGATGTATGATATATACCAGAATGGTTAGAATTACTTCGCGTCGGCGAAGAAATCTTTCACTTTTTCTTTATGTACGATCATCTGCTTGTACGTGTATTTACCAGTTACCGGGTCTTTCACGGCTTTCACCACTTTAACATGGTCTTTACCGGAGCCTGCGTTGGCGGCACGTTGTGCTACACGGGCGTTTTTAGATACTTTCTTAGCCATGGTGTCTCAATATTGAGCGGTGAGTAAATTATTTGATTTCGCGGTGTACAGTATGCTTGCGCATGATGGAGTTGTATTTTTTCAACTCCAAACGATCCGGCGTGTTTTTACGGTTTTTCTCCGTGATGTGGCGCGATGTGCCGGGAAGACCACTGTTTTTGTGCTCCGTGCATTCCAAAATTACCTGGATGCGGTTGCCTTTACTTTTCTTTGCCATGATGCAAAACTATTTATTTTTCAATTCCGATTGGACCGGAAAAAGGAAAATGTTGAAGGAAATTAAGGATTTAGCAGCCGTACTCATTGGTTGGATAGTAGGTGATCTCACCTTTTTTCTCCAATTTCTTGATGTACTGGTAAATTCCGAGTTTGGAAATGGTGCGGATGGCGGAAGTGCTCACTTTGAGCGTTACCCATTCATTCGTTTCAGGAATGAAGAACTTCTTGGTTTGAAGGTTTGGGTAAAAGCGACGACGCGTTTTCCGGTTAGAGTGGGAAACATAGTTTCCTGAAACCGGCTTCTTGCCCGTCAGGTCACAAATTCTGGACATGAGAAAAATTTTAAGTGTTCTAGTTGTGAATACTGCCTACAAAAAATGAGTGCGCGATCTTTAAAATACACACACTCAAACACTTAACAGTAATTGGTGACTCCGAGAGGACTCGAACCTCTAACCTTCTGATCCGTAGTCAGATGCTCTATCCATTAAGCTACGGAGCCAATCCTTTTTGATTTCGGGTCGCAAAGGTAAAACCTCTTCGATATAAAATCCAAATAGGAAATTAAATTTTTGGAAATTTTCTGGATTTTACCACATCGCCACGCCCCAATGACATCACATAAACACCCGCAGGCCAGAAATTAGTTTCAAAATCAATATAATTTTCTGAAAATTGCTCAGGCACCACTTCCTGTTCCAGCATTAACTGTCCAAGCATATTGAATACCCTAAATTGGTATGGCTGAAAAATGGGGGTTTGGAAAAAAATTCTTATTTTATTGCCATCCTGCATGGAGCGCACCTCCAGGATCTCCAATGGACCTACCTGTGCTCCTTTGCACAACTCCCGCACACTTGCCAGCGCATTTCCAAGGTCCAGATGCCCACCAGTTACTGTTATGCCGTTTAAGCTGGTGTTAGGTTCGGCGCTAAACAATATGGCATCCCGAACCCTTTTGGCACAGGCTACTGGGTTACTGATGGCATCGCTGGTAAAAGGCTCGCAATCCAGGCTGTATAACAAGCCAATACCACCAGCCACGTGGGGCGCAGCAGCTGAACATCCGCCAATGATCCCATATGAAGGAATATCATTGTTCTGGCCTCCACTATTGAACGTGGAATAAGTATCTGTACCAGGTGCTGCCAAATCAATACTCATGCTGCCAAAGCCTGCTTGCGGCGCTTTGACACCTGATTTGCTGATATTGGTTACTGAAATAAGGTATTCACTGGTACAGGTAGTAGGCATGTCTCCAACTACTTCCACATTCACGTTACGGTTGGTGGTGGCAGCCACACTGATTACGCCCAGTTTTCCCAGCGAATCGTACAAAGCGCACCAAATCGGATGGTCTTCTGCAAATTCATCATCAAACCCAAAAGATGCATTGGTAGCTACGACAAAGGCGCCTTTGGCTCCGTTGCTTTGATTGTATTGTTTGCGCATTTTACCCACATACTGGTAGCCTTGTATAATCTCGCTCTCATAGTCCATTCCAGCCACATTGAGTAACTTGACATACCAGTTGACCCCCGTAATACCTTGCTGGTTATTTCCTCTTGCGCCAATAATGCCATTTACTGCGGTACCATGATATCCTTTGGTGCCCAAATCATCGGCAAACGTTTGGGGATTCCAGCCGCCAAAATCATCAATATACCCGTTACCATCATCGTCCACGTCATTATTTGGAATATCATGCCAGTTCCAAAAACGATTTGGCGCCAAATCCGGGTGCGTCATGAGCGCCCCCTTTTCCAACACTGCCACAACGATGGTGTCGCCGGCAGGCGTGAGGCCTCCCGTAGTGGCTGCCCAGATTTCTGGGGCATTAATAAAACTCATATCCCCTTGTCGCCACCACTCCGTATCATTTGGCTCCAGATTGCGCTCAGCCACTTTATTATTGTATTGAGCCAGGGCAATACCTTTATTCTGACGAAGGAGTTGCAGCAATCCATCTGCCGCTTTATCCTGCGTTTCCGGATATTCAAGCAGATACATATGCCAATCAGCTGCCAGGGTTTGTTTTACAGTAAAAGCGATCCCGGTACTGCGGTTTAGCTCGGATAGTACGGCATTGATTTGTTTGCCAGGCTGTAACTGTACAATTACTTCTCCCGGCCGACGCTCAGGAGCAATGGTTTGCGCATGCAGGAAGGAGCCCAGGCATAAGAGCAGAAGGAAAAAGCAGGTAGTGTTTTTCATGTTCGGACTAATTATTAAAAAGTGGTCTATTGAAACCGATAACTTCATTTTGGTTGCCTCAAAGAAAGTCGTTTTATCACAAAAGGTTGACGGCAATAAACGTTTTTTTGGCCATTACCTGTCAAATGTGGTTTCGTAAAATGTCACTACACGCTCATCTGTAATTACGTCCTGCATACGAATGGCCTGGCGCAGTACCACACCTTCCAGGGTTTTACATCTGCTGAGCGCAACATAGAGTTGCCCGTGTTCAAAGGCGCCACCGCCCAGATCGATCAGCACTTTTTCAAATGTTTTGCCCTGACTTTTATGGATGGTGATCGCCCAGGCCAGTTTTATTGGGTATTGGGTAAAGGATCCTATGGTTTCTGTTTCTACACCACCGGTGGCGCTTCCTTTGTATCGTATCACATCCCACTCAGACTTATACACCTCGATTTTCCGCTTTTTCCCGGTCTGCGGATCTTCTGTTTCTACCACAATGGTATCTTTAGTCAACTGGGTAATTTTACCAATGGTTCCGTTCACAAACTTACGTTCCTCAATATCATTGCGCACAAACATCACCTGTGCACCCTTGCGCAGGCGCAGGGAGAATTCTGTAGGGTACAATGCCGGGTCAAACTGACCTTTTACTTCTGCCATAAATTCATGCTCGGGCGAATCCAGCAATGATAGCTCTTTTTGGTTAATCCGGTCGGCCGTAGCATTCCTTGCACAAAGCGTAATAAAACCTTCCGTTGTAGCAAACTTGGGCTCATGACGTTCATTCAGATCCTCAAGATCATCGTAATCCAATTGATTAACCCTCACAGCTTCCAGCAAACGCAAAAAATGCCTGGACTCCTGACGGTACACCTTTCGTAGCTCCAGGGTTTCCAGCATAAAATCTTCATCCTGAAACACTTTTGCGGAAAAAAAATAAGGCGAATCATAATAATCACTGAAGTACGAAGCTTCTACCGGGTCTCTTGTTACTACAGGTGGCAACTGAAACAGATCTCCGAAAAACACCACCTGCACCCCGCCAAATGGCTGGAAATTCTCCCGGTTTACCCGCAAAAATTTATCCATTCCATCAAGCATATCTGCACGGACCATGGAAATCTCATCAATGACCAATACCTGAAGGTTTTTATATATCCTAAGTTGGTCTTTTCTGGTTACCT
The DNA here is from genome assembly GCA_044347755.1 of Saprospiraceae bacterium. Classification (GTDB taxonomy): domain Bacteria; phylum Bacteroidota; class Bacteroidia; order Chitinophagales; family Saprospiraceae; genus M3007. Next base: position 45,599 of record JBIKUE010000001.1, on the reverse strand, counting down.
TTCTGGAGGCTTCGGTTGGCGTGATAATGCGGGGTGGAAACCCGAAAAACGAATGAATGGTTTGCCCTTGCACATTCAATGCAGCTACTCCTGTAGGCGCCAAAACCGCTATTTTTTTCCTTGAGGTATTTCTGAACAATTGCAAAAGCGTACTTTTACCAGTACCAGCCTTCCCTGTTATGAACAGATTGGTCTCGGTTTTTTCCAGCAAATCCAGGGCATACCGGAAGTCGTCGTTCAATTGTAATAGTGGTAATTGGCTCATATCAGGGCAAAGATGCATTAAACTGCTCAATGGAGAACTACCTTAGTTAAACCTCCATGCATTTGCCTGGTCAAAGCGTTATCAATAAAATTTGATTCAACATTAATTCAAAACCACAGCGTATGAAAACACTCAAATTTTTTCCTTTTTTAACCCTTTTGCTTCTATCCCTGTTCCATGTAACACTTTCAGCACAGGAAGAGGTTGATGAGATGCTCCCGGACAGCACTGGTTTGCCTGGTGATCATTTCAGTCTCGAAGCGGCTATCGAGTTGTTTAAAAAATCTGACTCCCCCGAGGATTTTGAAAAACGACTCAATGCTGAAAACAATGATGTGAACAACCTTGATCTAAACGAGGATGGCAAAATTGACTACATTCGTGTAGAAGGCCGCAAAGACGGCGATGCCCATGCGCTGGTATTACAAGCTGTAATGGGAGAAAATGAAGTTCAGGATGTGGCTGTTATCGAAATCGAAAAACAAGGCGATGAGCATGCCATCCTGCAGATCATTGGCGATGAAAATTTATATGGAGAGCAGGTTTATGCGGAACCGTTTGAAGCTGAAAAGGCAGGTAATGGCCGCAATAAAGGTCCGGAAGTACAGCGCACTCCGGTAAGGGTCATTGTAAATGTCTGGCTGTGGCGACCAGTTCGTTTTATGTATGCGCCCGGATATCGCGTTTGGGTATCTCCATGGCGTTGGGGTGCTTACCCAACCTGGTGGCGCCCATGGCGACCATATCCATGGGGAGTGTTTCATGTCCGTATTCGCCCCTATCGCGCACATTGTCATATAGTGAACGTACACCGCGTGCATCGTGCACATGCAGTTTATGCTCCACACCGCCGCCATTCTACCGTAGTACATACCCGTACAACTACTGTAGTAAAGGCCCGCGGTCCGCGTGGCGGAAAGGTTGCTGCCAAACGCACCACTACAACCACCAAGACCCGGAACGGAAGAGTGCAGGAAACCAAAACCACCACTGTTGGCAAAAAAGGGCGTAATGGAACCGTTGGAGCCAAGAAAACGACCACTACCAACAAGCCCAGAGGCAGAAGGAATTGAATGCCTATAAACTGCTCGAAATAAACAAAAGTACATGAATGGAGTGTGTTCCCTGAACCCAAAAAATGGGGTGAATGAACAGAAAAAAGGCATATCCATTCATGTACTTCTGCTCAAAAGAGTTATTGGATCTGCCTATGCCGGCACCAAAAAGCCGTTACTGTGTATTTATAACCACTTGAAAATCAGCCTAATCCTGTCAATGTGGTTTATTCGTTCGAAAAAATCGCATTAAAAATGATCAAAAATCCCATTAATGCTTGGAAGTTACCATAAAATCATACTTTTACGGCCGTATTTGCTAACATTTTACCAATCAAAATCATGAGTAAGATCTTCAACGACATCAAACAAAAAGTAGCCGAAATCGAGGCAGACGTAAACAAATTCTATGGCGGCAACAACGCAGCCGGAGCTCGTGTTCGTAAGGCTATGCAAGAACTGAAAAGCCTGGCTACAGATCTGCGTAAAGACGTATTGGACACCAAAACCTCTCGTACCGCAAAGTAATTTCTTTGCTGAAAAAAGATTTTTAGAGCCGCTCCCTAACCCGGGCGGCTCTTTTTTTGTCCCTACCCCCCTACCCTCACCCGTGGATCAACCCATCCATATAGCATATCTGTGAAGATATTGACTGTAATAAAAACAATAGAAGCAAAAAGCACACTACCTAAGACCACCGGGATATCAAAATTCAATAGCGCTTGCACCGTAACATCTCCCAGGCCTTTGAAATTAAACACACTTTCTACAAAGAATGCACCGGTCAGCAGGGCGGCAAACCATCCGGAAACAGCTGAAATAAGCGGATTCAAAGCATTTTTCAGGGCGTGTTTTACCAAAACGGTTTTTTCTGATAACCCTTTGGCTCTTGCAGTACGAACATAATCCTGAGAAAGCACATCCAGCATGGTACTCCTCGTTAATTGCGTAATTAACGCTACCGGACGCAAGCCCAGCGCAAGCGCCGGCAGGATCAAATTTTGCCAGCGCCATTGCCACTCACCAAAGTCATTGATAACCCGCAAACTCCCCTGTATTTCCAATCCGGTCCAGGAACTCCATGCATAGCCAAAAATTAAGGCAAACATCATGGCCGCCACATAAGAAGGAACAGAATACCCAAACACGGACACTATTGATATCCAATAATCCAGCCATGAATGGGCCTTTAAAGCTGCTAACACACCCATAAACACGCCAATGATGATGGCTAACATCATAGCTGAGGTGGCCAAAAGCGCCGTTGAAGGAATAGCATCAGCTAAAATCTCCGCCACGGGCCGGCCTGTTTGATAAGATTCCCGCAAATAAGGCCATTTAAGCACCAATGCTTCGTCTTGTGACAATTCTTTTAATGGTAAAAAGTGGTACTTTCTTTGGCTTTCCGGTGTCACTGTCAGAACCGAAACAGGGGAAAGATCAGCCAGGTATCTTACCAATTGGATGTGCAGCGGTTGATCCAATCCCAATTCTGCGGTTTTAGCTTTCACGGTACTCACATCGCTCCTTTGCCCAAAAGTTAGCTGGGCAGGATCCACTGGGGCTAAAAAGATAATCCCGGTGATGATACACACCACCAGAACCATCACCACCAATCCATAAAATATTTTGCGTAAAAAATACATTCACTTGTTTAGGCTTCCTTAATCCGTTTGGGCAGCCAACGTTCGGCAGCTAACCAGACCAACCCACTCAGGAACAAACCCAGCAATGCGCCCGCCAGCACATCCACTAAAAAATGCTGCACCAAAAAAATCCTGGAAACACCTACTAAAATGGCTAAAAAAACCCATAAAGCGCCCCATTTTTGGTGTTTTTTGGGCAACATAAGCGTCAACAGACTAAACAAGGCAAAGCCTGCCATGGTATGCCCTGAAGGAAAACTGGTTTGCCCCCGGTTTACATAGGCTTCCGGCACCAAAACTACCTCGTCCAGCACGGAACGTTTTTCAAAATAGGTTACAGGACGGTCTACTCCAATCGCATCTTTTAAAAGGAACATGATAGGGATGGAAAGGAATCCAACAATAGCCACAATCAGAGCATATCTTGGCTTAAACAACAACATCGGTACGCCAAAAGCAAGGTATGCCCAGACCTCCCCCCCCTTGGTAATGAGCCTGAAAATACTGTTCAATGGTTCAACACGCAGCTGATTGAAAAAGATAATTTCCTCTCCGTATGGAATGACCACAGCCAGCAGTGCACCAATGATAAAAAAGCTCATTAAAGGCACAAAAAACCATTTATTCTCCCAGATATATTTCATGTTGTTTCCTCCTGCTTTTTTGCCTTGCGCCGTTTTCTTATTTGATTCATCAACCGCTCCAATGGCTCAATGCTGAACAATTGTGAATCATTCATAGCCTTCCGGGTAACATATATGCCAAATACTCCCAGGATAGCACAAGGCATCATAGCCGCCCAAAATGGCGACATTACATAGGCTTCTGCCAGTTTTCGGCAAAGTATGGCCAGAAAAACGAAGGTTACGAAAAATATGATCGACACCAGGATGGGATAACCAAACCCTCCTTTTCGGATAATAGCGCCCATTGGTGCACCTATGAACAGGAATATGAAACAAACCAGCGCAAAACTGTATTTGTTGTACAGTTCATAACCTGTTTTTACCCAGTCCAATCGTCTTGCCTGTACCTGGTTTTTGCGCGTTTCAACAATGTTTCGTGCCAAACCATGGCGAGTTTTAGCCTCTTTCATCAAGGTGCTTCTATCTCGATCCCGGAAGGTCTCCAGCAAAGACGCGTATTGTTGAAGCGGTTTGTTTATCTCCTGAACGGGTAGATTAGGGCCAGAGCTAGCACTTTGCGATGCTCTTTTTAATGCTTCCACCCCTTTTAGCCCCTCTTTGATCCGTTTATCTGCCAATTTACTGGTATCCACTGGGATGACAGGAGGTGTTGGTTTTCGCTTCACATTGATCAACATATCATTGACTGCCATCTGCCCGGCATCTTTAATCTTCAGAGCCAGAGAGTCCACATTTGCCCGCAACTGTGTCATATTGAGCATGATGCGCTGCTGACTTAGCCTGTCTTCGTCGGTACGTACAAGTTCAAATTCCCGCATATCCCACACCTTGGACCAGGATTTGAATTTGGTTCGGATGAACGGGAATTTTCGTTGGGTGGGAGCAGGCCCCTGATTGCCGGGTTCCTGATATTGTACTCCATCGTACAAATTCATCACAAAAAAACGCTTATCGGCGGAGGTATACATTTGACCGCTGTCAGCCAGTATCTGATTAAATTTCACCTGCCCAATATTGGACTGATCTTCAATCATAACATCTTTGATGGTTTCGCCATCAGGGAGTTTATCGCCAAGACGTATCACAAATTGCCGGAAATCCTCATTAAACACCCCTTTTTCCATGGTAAGTGCTGGCTTTGCCTTCCGGATATCGAACAGCCTGCTTCTGAATTTAAGATTGGCAATTGGGATCAGAAAATCAGAACAAACATAGGAGAACATCGAAATACAGGCTCCAATGATAATAAGGGTACGCATTACCCTGATAAGCGGAATACCGGCGCTTTTCATACTCGACAATTCATATCGTTCCGCCAACCCGCCCATTACCATTACGGAAGCAATGAGTACTGCAATAGGAAGCGCCATGGGGAATACGGATACAGACATATATCCCACCAGTTCCAGCATGATCAATACACCTACCCCTTTGCCTGCAATCTCATCGATATACAGCCACATGATCTGGATCACCAGCACGAATACCGCTATGAAAAACGATACCGCAAAAGGTCCGATCGAACTGGTCAGGAGTAGTTTGTCAATTTTTTTCATGCCACGAAAGACTGACGCTAAAAATCAAACTTGGCATCAAACGCTTTCAATTGAGAAATCGTACCTATTGGATCTTTAGCGGCAAACACGCTGTTGCCTGCTACCAATACATCAGCACCTGCCTGCAACAAGCTTTCTGCATTGTGTAACCCTACTCCGCCATCAATCTCGATCAATGTCTGAGCGTTTGCAGTCAAAATCATTTCTTTGAGCTTTCTGGTTTTGGGCAGACTTTGATAAATGAATTTTTGTCCGCCAAAACCCGGATTTACCGACATCAAACACACCAGGTCTATGTCTTCAATCAAATCTTCCAATACAGAAACAGGTGTATGTGGATTAAGCGCTACACCAGCCTTTGCGCCGGATTCCTTGATTTGATGAACCGTGCGATGAAGGTGGGTACAAGCCTCGGCATGAACAGTGATTACTTCAGCTCCGGCTTTTCGGAAGGATTCCACGTATTTTTCAGGTTCAACGATCATCAAATGTACATCCAGAGGCTTTTTTGCCAATCTGGAAATAGCTTCAACGATAAACATGCCGAAGGTGATGTTGGGTACAAACCGGCCATCCATCACATCCAGATGAAACCAGTCGGCTTCAGAACGGTTCACCATGTCAATTTCTTCTGGCAGCCGGGCGAAATCAGCAGCCAGCACTGAGGGGGCAATAAGATGTTTTTTCATAGTAAAATCAGACTATCGAACCGTCACCACCTGATTGGGGCGCAGCAAAGGTAACCGTTTGAGACGGAGGAAAAGTTGCACAGTAGCCAAAACGTCTTTTTCACAATAGGTGGCAATGCGATCCAAATCGCGCTCTTCCCAATAAACCTGGCCAACATCGGCTCCGCTGATATCATCTTTTGGGGATGGAATATCGAATACTGCACACAGGAGGCGTAGGGAAGTGAAGTTTTTGATATCACCGAACTTCCACATTTCCAGGGTATCCAGCAAATGTTTGGTTTCCCAAGGCTTTTTTCCTGCGATATCCAACATCTTAGGCAGCGGGAGCTGATTGATCAACGACCGGCGGCAGATGTATGGCACATCAAATTCTTTGATATTATGGCCACAAATAGCAAACTTGTCGGGATTGTTAAAATGCTTTTGCAGCAAGCCTGCGAAATCATCCAACACATTGGCTTCGGTGTGATTGGCAAATGATTTCAGTCTGAGTAATGCATCGTTGGTTTCCGGGTTACGCGCAAGAAAGCCAACGGAGATGCATATGATCTTTCCGAATTCAGAATAGATACCGGCCCTGTTTTTAAACAGATCTTCCAGTTCATCCTGCTCAATCTCATCCACTGATCGCTTAAGCAAAGTACTGCACTTAATTGCCCAAAGTTCCTGGAGTTCGTCGCTCAGTTCATCAAACTCCTGTACACAGGGAGCGGTCTCTATATCAATAAACAAGGTATTGAATAAATCAAAGGAATCAAAAGCAGACATAACTATCAAGGTTAAACTCCGGGAAACCCGGTGCATCAAAGGTAGGGTTTCCCCCGAATTTCGAGGGTGAGAGCTTAGATAATGGAAATATTTTTTAACACTTTGCCAAATGCAAATCTTTGATTTTCAGCATAATGCATAATTTTCAAAAAAACACACTTCAAAAAGTAATAAAACACAGGGCAATAAAGGTGGAGTAGTTTCGGTTTAATAGGCATCTGTTTTACACAAACAATCGTCGTTTCGACATTAATAATTAACCAACCATCTTCACTGCGAAAGGGCCTATGCATTGAGTTTCACTTCACCCCCTCATTCGTAAACCTTTCACTCTTTTTAAATTATGAGCACACCCACCAATTTCAATCAGCCTTCTACCCCAAATTATGGCGCACCAGACGGTGGCAACAACCAAAAACGTGTAACCACCATCATGGGCGTGGCCATTGCCGTACTTCTCGGCCTTTGCGTTTTCCTGTTGGTGAGCAAACTCAATACCGGTAAGCAACTGGATGCAACAACCCTCGAACTGACGCAACAAAAGGAGGCATTTACCGAGTTGGATGCCAAATACAATGAAGCAGTAACGCAATTGGAGCAACAAAAAGGTATCAATGCCGAACTGGATGCTAAAATCAACCAGCAGTTGGCTGAACTTGAGGCAAGCAAAAACCAGATTGCAGGACTGATCCGCAGCAACAAAGATTACAAAAGCGGAATGGCCAGCCTGCAGCGCCAAAAAGATCAATACCTGGCTGAAATTGATGACCTGAAGAAACAGGTAGGTATTCTGACCGAAAGCAACACACAATTGAATTCACAAAATCAGCAACTGACTACTTCTCTGAATGAGACGCAGACTCGTTTGCAGGAAGAAGGCACTGCAAAAGCTGCCCTGATTTCTGAAAAAACAGCCCTGGAGGGAGAACGCAACCAGTTGAGCAAAAAAGTAGATGTTGCTTCTGCTATCCGTGTTAAAAATGTGGAAATCAAAGCAAAAGATGTGCGCGGTAACGGTAAGGAGCGCACCAAGTCTAAAGCCAAAAAAGTGGATAAGTTGAGCATTTGCTTCATGACAGAAGCTAATGAAGTAACTCCAGCGGGCGAAGAGACCTTCTACATCCGTATTGTTGATCCAACCGGCGCTCCATTAGCTATTGAAAGCCTTGGTTCTGGCGTAGGCCAAAACAAGCGTGATGAAAGCGAATTCCGCTATACCACCACTGCTACCTGCAGCTACAGCAATAACGAAACACAAGTTTGTGGCGCCTGGCAGCCTGGCCAAAATTTTGTAAAAGGTAAATATCAGGTTGAAATCTTCAACAAAGGCTACCTGGTTGGTACCGGCAACTTCAATCTGAAATAATATACATTTCTGTAAACGCTTCAAAAGCGTCGGCGCCTAATTGGTGCCGACGCTTTTTTTATGCAACAAAACGTCGCCTTTTTTAGGAAAAAACTACTTTTGCAGCGAAAGTGTATTTTTTACAAAAAGTCCCCGAGCTAACCGGGCTTAACCTCGGTTATCCGACTGCCGTTTAAACTTTTGATTTTAAAACATCATCCTGCTGAATCATGGTCATCATTGCCGATTGTGGCTCCACAAAATGCGACTGGTTGCTTTCTCATGGCGGTCGCGACCAACAACTTGAAAATACCGTTGGATTTAGTCCGTTTTTTCATTCTACGGCTGAAATCCGGGACATCATAGAAGACCAGCTCTTGCCTAAAATCAATCCTGATCAGGTTACAGAAATCTATTTTTATGGCACCGGGGTTCACGATGAGCACAGAGCAGAGATCATTGCAGCTGCGCTTCGGTCTGTTTTTCCCAAAGCCGCCATTGAAGTAAAACATGATTTGCTGGGCGCCGCCAGGGCGGTTTGCGGTCATGATGCCGGGATTGCCTGCATCCTGGGTACCGGATCGAACAGCTGCTATTATGATGGCGAAAAGATCCTGGATAATGTACCATCATTGGGTTGGCTTCTGGGCGATGAAGGCAGTGGCACCCATTTAGGCAAGGCTTTATTGCGTTCATGGTTTTACCGTGAATTACCTACAGACCTGGATGCCTTGTTTAGAAAAGCTCATCCGGAAGGTGCGGATGCTATTAAAGATCGGGCCTATGAAAAGGGCGCCAATGCCTATTTGGCAACCTTTACACGCTTCCTGGGTGATAACATCCAGCATCCATTTGTTAAAAAACTGGTTGCAGCCTGCCTTGGAGAATTTCTGGATCGACATGTATGTAAATATCAGGGCCATCAGCACGTGCCCGTTCATTTTGTTGGCTCCATCGCTCACCATTTTCAGGAAGTATTGGTGAAAGTGATGGAAGACCGCAAACTACATTTGGGAAGGATCGTTCGTAAACCTATATATCCATTGGCGGAATTCCATACCGGAATTACAGATACCTATTAATGAGTTTCAATACTGCTTTTGCAGGGCGATGAAACAGGCCTTTCATGGAGGAACTTTTCGAAGTAGCGCTCTTTTGTGAATAATGAAAAATCAAAAAATGGCTAAAGAATTGAAAGAAATCAAACGCGTTGCAGTATTTACCTCAGGTGGTGATGCCCCGGGTATGAATGCCGCAGTTCGTGCGATTGTACGCAACGCATTTAATAATGACCTGCATATTTATGGCATCATGCGTGGATATGAAGGCATGATAGATGGCAATATCAAGAGACTCGAAACCACGGATGTGAGTAACATCATTCATCGCGGAGGTACCGTGCTCAAAACAGCACGTAGTCAACGGTTTATGACTCCTGAAGGCCGGAAACAAGCTTATGAGAATTTGATCGATAACGATATTGATGCGCTCATAGCTATTGGCGGAAATGGTACATTCACCGGCGCTATCAAATTCATGGAGGAATACCCGGACATCCCGATCGTTGGATTGCCAGGTACTATTGATAATGATTTGTTTGGAACTGATTTCACCATTGGATTCGATACTGCACTTAATACAGCGGTTCAGGCGGTAGATAAGATCCGGGACACTGCCGATTCTCACAATAGGCTGTTTTTTGTAGAGGTAATGGGACGGCATAGCGGATTCATTGCGCTTCACACAGCCATTGCCGGCGGTGCGGGGGGAGTACTTATTCCCGAGGAGGAAAGCACATTGGAAGACCTGGTCAAACTACTTAAGCGAAGTGCCAAACGGGCTAAGTTGTTTAGTATTGTCATCGTGGCGGAGGGGAACCATATGGGAACCGTGTATGATATCGCCAAAAAAGTGGAAGAAACCGTTGATTTCTATGACGATATCAAAGTGACAGTCATAGGCCACTTGCAAAGGGGAGGCTCTCCCAGTGCATTTGACCGGGTACTTGCTTCCATTCTAGGTTTCTCTGCCATTGAAGCACTTTTAGCAGGCAAACAGGGCGTTATGGTAGGGATTCGGAACAACAATATTTACCATACACCTTTTAAGGAAGCCATTGAAAAAAGTAAACCCCTGAACAAGGAAATGCTTCGTATGGCCCATATTCTGGCGCAGTAGGCAACCTGCCTGGTTATATAGGTTGCTCCCAAAGTTCAATCTTGTTTCCTTCCGGATCCATGATCCAGGCAAACTTGCCGAATTCCGTGTCTTCCGGTGTACCAATGAGGGGGATTCCGTCTTTGGACAATTGTGTTACCAGGGCATCCAGATTTTCTACCCGGAAATTGATCATAAAACGGGATTCTGAGGGTGTCAGGTAAGTAGAGCCTTCCCTAAAAAAGCTTAGATTGCCATACGCCTCCGGGTTCGGATCGTTTTTGAATGGGAAAACCGCTCCCCAGCTTTCCATTGGGATGCCTAAATGTTTTTCGTACCAGGCTTTGGTGCCTTCAACATCGCGGCACTTCATAAAAATGCCTCCAATACCGATAACGCGCATAGTGAGTAACTGATTGAATGAGTGTGTGAACGAACCTAAACGAATTTCAAAAATACCTGCGGCTCTTGGGCATTCCGTAGACAGTTGTCTACATTTGCCCGTTCTGTTTTCAAACCATACGGATGAGTGCAATATTATAGAATGATCTGGTTTGACAAATGAACAGGTTTTATGGATAAAACACTCAAGCAATTCCAAATTATTGTAAATCGGTGCCGCGATTTATTCCTTAAAAAAACCGCTGATTATGGCACTGCATGGCGCATTTTGCGACCTTCAAGCATTACGGATCAACTATATATCAAAGCGCTCAGAATACGAAGCATAGAAGAAAAAGGCGCTCAGAAGGTGGAGGACCCCATTGAGGGAGAATTTATTGGACTGATCAATTACAGCGTTTTAGCTTTGATCCAACTATCACTGCATGAAGAATCAGCTCTTGAACTTCCACCGGCTGAGGTTGCGCGTTTATATGACGAGCATATTCAGGAAAATATCCGACTCTTACAGGCAAAAAACCACGATTACAGTGAAGCCTGGCGGCTCATGAGAGTCAGCAGCATGACAGACCTGATCTTGCAAAAACTTCTGAGAATCAAACAAATAGAAGACAATCAGGGGCAAACCCAGGTGTCCGAAGGATTAGAAGCTAATTACCGGGACATCATTAATTATTCCGTTTTTGCCCTCATCCGGCTCACCCTGGATTCCACACATTAACCACATTAACCACATTAACCACATTCCATACCATTCCCATGACTTCTTTACCCACATTGCTCATTTCTTTTGCCATCATTGGTATGATCCTGACGGCATTGACTGTTTGGAAGAAAAAAACCAACTCCACCTTCTGGACTTTTTTGCAATACTTTACCGGAGTGTGGTTTGTTTTTTCAGGATTAGTAAAAGCGGTTGACCCCATTGGTACAGCCTACAAGATGATCGACTATTTTGGAGCTTTTGAGGTTACGTTTGCAGGCCTGGATAATTTCATGAGTGGATTGGCTCCTCTTTTTCCCTGGCTATCCAAATCAGCTGAAACTTTTTCGATCATCATGATCGTTCTGGAAATTGCTATAGGTGTGATGTTGATGGTGGGCTATTCGCGCAAATGGACTGCCTGGTTGTTCTTTTTGATCGTTTTCTTTTTTACCATACTCACCGGATTCACCTTCCTTACCGGATATGTGCCTACAGATTCCAATTTCTTCGATTTTGCTAAATGGGGCCCTTATGTTAAAGAACACATGCGTGTAACAGACTGCGGATGTTTTGGCGATTTCATTAAACTTGATCCAAAGATTTCGTTCTTCAAGGATTTGGGCCTTATGGTTCCTGCCTTCTTGTTTTTGTGGCGTTCACGCAACAAACACCAACTCTGGACGCCTGTTATCCGCAATTCGATTGTGGTTGCAGCTACTTTGTTGTCTATTCTGCTATGTGTACGGAACACGTATTGGGATCTTCCTATGGTAGATTTTCGTCCATTCAAGATTGGAACTGATGTCCGCGCACGAAAAGAACTGGAATCCAGCGCGAAAATTGACATTCTGGGATGGGTATTAGAGGATACCATCAATCATGTCAAGCTAAAGTTTATGGAGCCGGAGCCAGGCAAAATCACCTACTACAAGCAGTACCCGGCTGCTCAGGGATGGAAAGTACGTGAGCAAATAAAAACCGACTTTTACATACTGAAAGACAGTGTTAAGGTTCCTATCACCAAAACCAAAATAAGTGAATTTGCTGTGGAAAGTGCCGACAACGGTGAAGTTACAGACGATCTACTGAATGAAAAGAACTACAGTCTCATGATCCTGGCTTATCATCTGGAGGGAGACAAGCAAAAGGAGATCTATACGGTGCAGGATACCACCTGGGCTGTAGATACGATTGCTGTTGCCGCCGACTCCTTCCTACTGGCGCCAAGAGTAGTTTCGGTACAACCACGAAAAATAGAGCGTATGGTCTTTGTTCCTACACCGGCATACGCTGCCATGTTCCAGGAAAAGATCAACCCTGTTGCCGAGGCCGCTCAGAAAGCCGGTTGGAAAGTTTACTGCATCACCACCTTTGGTGACTCTGAAGTTTCGGCTGATTTTGCCCGAAAAGTAGGCGCTAAATATGATTTTTATCGCGCCGACGATAAGTTGCTGAAAACCATTATTCGTGCTAATCCGGGCCTCGTGATATGGAAAGACGGTAAAGTATTGGATATGTACCACCACCGCCATCTTCCAACACCTGATGCGCTTATGGGCAAATGGAAGTAGTGCGAATTGTAAGGATACCGTAATAAATTAGCTATCTTTGGTTATTCTGAGCCAGACCTCGCAGGTTTCTCGCCTGCGAGGTCTTTTTTTTAAAACTTTTATCCCATATTTGAGCGTTCTAACACAAAAACGGAGTACATGGGCATTATATCGTTTCATAAAAAAGCAGCATCTTTCCGATTGGCCGAGCGAGCCAGCGTTTCTGGTGTTATCGCCCTGATCTTCCTGACGTTAGGGGTGCAGGTTCAATATACACAGGCACAAACCACTGCTCAGACCTCTTTTGGGAAGAACAGGGTGCAATACCATCATCAGTTTGATGACTGGAGTTTGTACGAAACCACAAATCTCACTACCTATTGGTACGGAGACGCCCGAAGTGTTGCCCATTCTGCCTTGCAAATGGCAGAATATGATTTCCCGGTCATTCAGCAAATGCTTGAGCACCAACTATCTGACAAAATTGAGCTGCTGGTCTTTAGCGATCTGACGGATTTGAAACAAAGTAATATCGGAGAAGATGATGTTTTCATGCTCAGCAGCGGAGAAACAAAGGTGGTAGGCAACAAGGTTTTCGTTTATTTTGATGGCAACCATCAACATTTGCGCGCTCAAATACGCGAAGGGATCGCAGGTGTTTTGATTAATTCCATGCTATATGGTGCTAATTTACAGGAAATCGTTTCTAATGCTGTGTTGTTAAATCTGCCAGGTTGGTACACAAGCGGGCTAAGTGCCTATTGTGGAGAGGAGTGGGGCACGGAGCAGGATGACCGCTTGCGTAATCTTCTGTTGACCGGCAAATACAACAACTTCGACAAGCTTGCCAAAGCGCACCCAAGATTTGCCGGGCATGCCTTCTGGCATTATATCAGTACACACTTCGGTAAGGGAACTGTCAGTAACTTGTTATACCTCACACGAATTAACCGGAGCGTGGATAACGGTTTTTTCTATATTCTTGGAAGTGGTTACAGACGCACCACTGATGCCATGCTTGATTATTATAAAAAGGTATATCAGGAGGAGGTCAAAGGACTTAAAACGGTTGAAGAGCCTGGAAAAATTGCCATCAAAAATAAAAGTGATCTGCCTTTATCACAATTAAAAATCAGTCCTGACGGAAAAAGAATTGCCTGGGTAAGCAACGATATTGGCAAATGGAAAGTATGGGTACAAGATCTGGAAACGGGCAAACGTAAAAAGATCTATAAAGGCGGAACCCGAAATGCCCTTCAGGCCACGGATTATAACTATCCGCAACTTGCCTGGAATCCTGATAATCAACGTATTGCTATACTCTATGAACGAAGGGATGTAGCACGTCTTGCCGTAATTGACCTTACTGCTAAAAAAACGGAGCTTAGTAACCTTTCCCCGGAATTCCAGCGTGTTTTCAGCATGGATTATGCAACGCCTACTGAGTTGGTGTTTTCTGCTGCGGTAAAAGGCTTTTCTGACTTATTTGTTTATCGTACGATTACGCGTCAAACGGAGCGATTAACCAATGATTTTTGGGATGACCTGGATGCTCATGTCACGCAATTAGACGGAAAAAAGTACCTGATGTTTGCCAGCAACCGGATAACTGACACGCTTTCGTTTCAGCGCCTGGATAGTATTTTGCCCATCACCAATTTTGATATTTTTTTATATGATCTGGAAGCTCGAAGTTCAGAGTTAGTGAGAGTGACCAATTCTCCCTTGTTTAACGAGCGGAATCCTGTTGGTTTAGATACCAGTCATTTCGCTTACCTGAGTGATGAAAGTGGCATTTATAACCAGCAAGCCGGGGTTCTCGAACCCTTTGTAGCATATCATCAGGCAACAGTTTATTTGAAAGACGGCGCCGAAGTGAAAGCATTGGACATGTCGCAGCCAATGGAGTGGCCATTGAGCAGAATACTTACCTTTTTAGCGCCATTGGACACAGTTTTAACCAACATTGATTCTTTACAGGTTGATAGCATAAAAAGTATTCAGGTTTGGAAGAAAAAACCACGTACCTGGAATGCAAGTAATTACGACCGAAACTTGCTGGAACAACATACCGCAACCAGAGCCGGGAAAATGGTTTTTCGGATTACCCGAAAAAAGAAGGCGGTATTTGTACAAAAAAACATTCAGCAGGAACTCAAGGGACTGGCCAAAACAACACGGTGGAGAATACAAACCCTGAAAGCTGCAGGCTTGCCCATTCCACCGCAACCAGCTATTGAGACCCCAGTAAATGACCCGTCAAGTAGACCCTTCCAGACACCAGCCGATACACTGACAGACGCTAAACAAGACTCCCTGCCATATATCGAACCCGGTTGGCTGATTCAAATCCCCGATTATCTGGCAGTACCTGGGCCTAAACCAGGCAATGACAATTCCAGGACGGAGCCTGCCCCTCCGCCATCTCCGAGCGCTGACACCATGGTTCCAACGCCTCCAAGGCGACCACTAAAGCGTACAATGGATCAATTCGGAAAGCCCGGTGAAATTGTACGACTTTATTCCTTTAAAATCATTCCATACCGGACACGATTCCGCACAGACTACGTGTCTACTACCATGGATAACAATCAGTTATTTGATGGTTTACAGTTGTATGAAGGGCCTCAAAGCAGGCTACAACAACCTCCTCCAGGCGTGCTGCTAAGAGCTAATTTCAAAGACTTGCTTGAAAATTATGTAATTGAAGCCGGGTTCCGATTGCCAACCACTTTTAATGGTGCTGAATATTATTTGTGGATGGATAACAAGAAAAAGCGGCTCGACAAGCGATATGTATTATACCGGCGCAGTATTACCACTAATCGGCTACGTCAAGCGCCAAGTTTACCAAGTTTACCCCCGGATTACCAGGAGCGAACCAATACCTTGTTGGCTCAATATGAACTGAAATATCCGATCGATGTGTTTACCAGCCTTCGTGCAACTTTTGGATTACGTGAAGACAAGGTTAGGGCACTCGGTTCTGACATCGTAACACTTAATATTCCAGATCGTGCAGAACAACGAGCCTCTATCCGTCTTGCAGCTGTATATGATAATTCTCTGGATGTAGATCTGAATCTAAAAAAAGGCACAAGAGCCAAAATTTATACAGACCTCATTAAAGGATTTGCCTTTAATACCGAACCCGACTGGAGTCTTAAACTTAACAATGGGTTCATGACTGTGGTAGGTATTGATGCCCGGCATTATCAAATGTTAGACAGTCGATCACAGTTGGCTGTAAGAGTAGCAGGCGCCACGTCGTTTGGTTCTGAAAAAATGTTATACATCATGGGCGGGGTAGATAACTGGATCTTCCCCAAGTTTAACACCAATATTCCACTACCTACCGAGGATCAATTTGCTTATCAGGCCCCCGCGGTCAACCTTCGTGGTTTTCAACAAAACATACGAAATGGCAACACTTTTGCCCTTTTGAACGCGGAATTGAGGGTTCCGGTATTCAAGTACCTCATTCAAAAACCGGTTATTGGGAATTTCTGGCGAAATTTCCAGGTCGTAGGATTTTTTGATGCTGGAACGGCATGGCAGGGGCGAAGCCCGTATTCTTTAGATAATCCGATCAATACAACCACACTCGTGAGGCCCACAGATGGCCCGGTTATATCCATCATGAAGGTGAATTATTTCCGCGACCCCATAGTGATGGGATATGGCGCCGGTGTTCGGGCGGTAATATTTGGCCTTTATCTGCGTGCAGATTATGCCTGGGGAGTGGAATCCAGACAAATTCAAAAGCCCATCATGCACATTGCATTAGGCACTGATTTTTAAGATAGTAACACCTTTGGAGGTAGTCCAATGCATAGCTAGGCTGGTTTACTGCCAGATGAATAATTAATCTCAGGACAATTTTTTTTCCATCTTGAAGTGAGGGATGCCCACTTCCTCGAATTGTCCTCCAACTACCTCATAGCCAAGTTTGAGGTAAAAGGGCACAGCCGTTTCCCGGGCATGGAGTACCATCCGTTGAAAATGGTTCTTTTGTGCCAACACTTCAGAGGCTTTAACCAGTTGGGCTCCTAATCCCTTGCTCTGTAAAGTTGGATCAATGGCAACCTGACGCATTTTTATCTGATGATCACCAGCAGGTGTCAAAATTAGAATGGCGACAATTTTGGCGTTTTCATCAAAGCCAGCCAGGTGGGTATCCGACCATTCTGCCGCGAGTTGTTCTACTGAAAATTCCAGTCCAAGCGGTTTTCTCAGAACCTCATACCTGAGTGCTACTGATTCTTCATATTCCGGAGTACCAAATTCTATAGGAATAATCGTCATACAGGTATTTATTGCGAAGTAAGTTCCTTTAATAATTCAGGATATTGCATCAATTCCGGGCAAAAGGACTGAAGAGATGTTTCCAACATAGGGTGCTCCTCTTTTTTTATCCCTAAAGCCAGTGAGCATTCCTTTGCTTTATTAAATGCTTGTTCAATCTGTTGAAAAGCAAGGCTGTCTGGCGAAGACTGGGCCTTTTGATTTAATACCAGTAGTTCACTGGTACACTGGCATAATGATTTGGCCAGTTTATCTGTGCGAGGTTCAGGTGATGGATTTTGCCCACAACTACTTAGCCCCAAAATCAGCCATAGTATTATGCAAATTCTCATATTAGAATACTCAGTCTTTTTTCTGTTTTTTGTATTTCCCGTCTTTCCAGGCCTTGAAAAACTGCCCCCAGGCTAATGGGCTGAAGATATTCATTGGAGGTGTTTGTCCGAAATAATAATACTCCCTTGCCTGCTGGCGCAGGTAAAAATTAGCACTTTCGCGGCCGCCATAGGGTACCATATCCGGGTTCTTGCGTGCTTCAGCCATGTATTCATTGGCAAGATTTTCGGTTGCCCTTCGCTGCAACTCCGGGGTAACATCCATCTTCAAAAACTCAATTTTGAAATGTTCTTTAGATGGCCATGGAAAAATAACTGCCTCAGGCAACATTAAAGTGTCTTGCGACATCAACTGAACAATGGCATAACGGTTTTGGGTGAGTGTATCTGGAATGGTAATCGTAACTGTTTCCAATCCAATACAGTTAAATCGAACCTTATCCCCTTTTTCCACCACCAGGGTAAAGAAGCCACGATAGTCGGCATAAGTTCCCCGATGTTTTTGGGGTATGGAAATCGTTGCATAAGGCACCGGAACCAAACGGCCGTCTGCTTCGGTCATGATAAGGCCAGAAAACTGGATTAGGTCATTGTCGTTTTGTGCCATTAATGGCGAAACAAACAAAAGGCAGAAGCCCCAAAAAAGTAATTTTTTCATGTCGTGAGTCAAAGATACAACGTAAGAACGTAAACCTTTGTCGTTTCGTTCTACGGCTAAAGTAGAGGTTAACCGATTTTTAACAAGATCAAACGATTACCTTTGCGCAGTTTTCCGTTTAAGTGTTAAAAAACATACTTTCAATGTTCAAAAAAGCATTCATTTTGTTCGTTGCGCTGTACATCAGCGCTACCCTCGGCGCCCAAACTGCGCCTAAATATGGCCACATGAATCTGGGCAACCTGTTGGAAATGCTTCCTGATACCAAAAAAGCCAATGATGATCTAAAAATCTACGCTGATAAATTTGGCGTTATGGATGATTCAATCACCAAAGCTTTTCAGGCTAAAGTTACATTGTTTCAGGAAGATTATCAAGCAGGCAAACTAACGCCTATTAAGGCCCAGGAAATGGAAGCCGCCCTGCAGAAAGAACAGGCAGATATCCAGAAATTTGAGCAGGACGCAAACCAAAAGGTTACTGCCAAAAGGGAAGAACTGCTTAAACCTATTCTGGATCGTGTTGACCAGGCTATTCGCACTGTAGCAAAAGAAAATGGCTATCTGATGATATTTGATACCAGCACCGGCGCTATGTTATTTGCCAATGAAACCGATGATGTAACGGCTTTGGTAAAAGCAAAACTAGGCGTCAATTAATCCTGCAAGGGTCTCCTTTTTATTGGAAAACTGATCTGGCCAGGAACTCAAACAAAACATGAGTCATCCCGAATTGGGGGTGGCTCATGTTTTGTTTTTGGCTTTGCATAGCAGACCTCAGCAGAGGTCTAACCGTTGTAGCAACATAATATCAGTTTATTCAACTGATTTTGAGAAATATGCTTACTTTTGAAGTTCGCCTCATCCGAATACATGCAAAAACTTTCACTGAAAGACTTTGAACATAGTATCAGCCCTTCAACCTGGGAAACTGCTGATAATTTGGTGCAAGCCGGTAGTGTGAAAAACCTACGGGAAATTGAAAAGCATTTTTGGGTTGCACTGGTGGAAACAGATGAAGGTGATTATGAATCGGAAGTGATGATCACCCCCCACAAGATCAAAGCTTATGCTTGTGAGTGTTTTGGAGAAGGTCGGCGGCTCATGTGTGCACATATTGCTGCCACATTGATTCGGCTCAGGCAATTTTTAGCACAACGGGAAGAAGCCAAGCAGCTAAAAGCAGAACAAAAACCAGCTACAGAACTTACCCGGTTCACGGTTCATACAGCACTTGAAAATGCCAGCCCGGAAGCGCTTGAAACTTTTGTCAGAGATTATGCCCGCCGTGATAAGGATTTTGCTCTTGCCTTAAAAACCCGGTTCGCCTTATTCGTTACCGATACTGAAAACCCCTTTGTTCTGGTACTCGATTCCGTTTTGCCGAAACAAAGTGCTACTGCCAAGTTTGGGGAACCTGAATTCAGACGGCTCAGAAAAGCATTGGATGGCCTGGAGGAACAATTAGACAATGCCACTTTGAACCAGGATTTCCGGACTATGTACCTGATTTCTACCGCCATTTTTACCAAGTTGCAGCACTTATTGGTAAAAACAGATGGAAATCGTCGAGCCACTATCCTACATTTTTGTCAGAAGGCATTTGCCAGTTGGGAACAAATTGCCAAAGGAAGCAGTTCGCCTGAGTTGCGGGAAAAACTTTGGGAAACCATTTTCACCATTGGTATAAAAGACCAGTTTCCGGCTGAAATTTCCCGGGATGCAATACGGTTTCTGAGCAATTCTGCCTCGGATGAATCCAGATTCCTACAAATCAATCAAGGGTTTGACCAGGCCCTCTACCCTGCATCCAACTTTGTGTTGCAGATGTTTTTGGCTACACTCGCTGTCAGAAAACGGCCGGAGGCTACCGTTCGTGTTTTGGAGGATTACATCGAAAAGCCTGAAATGCTGAAAGATGCATTCCTTCAACTTTATTACCTCAAACTATGGGATGCCGCAACCCTGATAGGAGAACATTTCATTGAAAAAAATGTCTTTTCACCTGGCACTACCAGGGAGATTGAAAATGTACTCCTGTTTATGGCAGAACAGCAGGGTGATCAGCCAAGGCAAATACGTTGGCTAAGACACCGTTTTTTATTATCAGGCCATCAGGAACTTTTTGACAAACTGAAAACTGCCTCCGGTACCAAGTGGCTAAAGGAAAAACAACGTTTACTGATTGACCTGGAACAAAAAGGTGATACCGCTAAAATGGCATCCCTTTTGGCCTCGGAAAATGAATTGGATCAACTTGCCTCCCTCCTGGAAACCAAGGGCGACATGAATTTACTAAAGCGTTATGAGCACCTCTTCCTCGCTAATCAAAAGGAATTCGTACAAGAAATGTACATACAGCTACTTTCCCAATATCTGAAAGATCATTTTGGGACCCCAGCCACACAACATCTTCGGCTGCGCTTGTCAGATCTGGTTTTCAAAGGAGAAACTGAAATGGCCGTGCAAATCATTCGGGCACTTACTACCCAATTTCCAGAGCGAATAGGCCTGGCTTCAGAACTGGCTGAGTTATTCCCCAAATCCAGGCGAAAGGAATTGAAATAGTTAAGAGATCATTTTATCACTCAAACCGTCGGCCATTTTTATTGATTACCATGCTACTGGCCTGTTGGGTAGCAAACATCTGAATATCTACAATGTTTACATACGCCGGACGGGTGGCCATAAAATAAATAGCTTCTGCCACATCACTCGACTTTAAAGGCTGAAATTCCTGATAAATTTTAGCACGTTCTGTATCGCCATCAAATCGGTTTAATGCGAACTCCGTTTCTTCAACGTGCCCAGGGCTGACCTGGCTCACCCGAATATCATAAGGATGCAAGTCAAATCGGATAGATTTGGTAAGTGCATCTACTGCAAATTTAGTAGCGCAGTAAACATTCCCATTCGGATAAGCTTCTCTGCCGGCACTACTGCAAATGTTGATGATATGACCTTTTCGGCGCTGAACCATTCCGGGAGAGATAAGTCGGGTTACATATAAAAGCCCCTTTATATTGGTATCGATCATGGTTTCCCAATGATCCAACTGCCCTTCGTGAATAGGCGCAAGTCCCTTTGCCAAGCCTGCATTATTAATGAGGATGTCTACTATATTGAATCCTTCAGGCAAATTGGACAATGCCGCTTCCACAGCTCCGTGATCTCTTACATCGAATGGCAGAATCAGAACCTCTGAGTTGTAAGAAGACTCAAATTGGTTTTTAAGTGCTACCAAACGATCTATTCTACGCCCTGTCAAGATCAATCGGTATCCATTTTTAGCAAAAATCTCAGCGGTTGCTTTCCCTATCCCGGACGTAGCCCCGGTAATCAAAACCAATTCTGCGCTTTTAGGCATTTGTGTTTGAAATGATGGAGTAGCCTCTGGTTGATTTTGACCTGAATGAGGTGGCACCAAAACGGGCTCTTGTGTTGTCTCCTGCAGCATATTTTTCACTTCACGATCCTCCGGATTGGCGCTAAATGCTTTTTGCAAATAAATCAAAGCCGTTTCCCGATAATCCTTCAGATGGGTGGCGGTCATCAAACCCAGCTTCCGATAAATATTTGGGAATTCAGGATCCAGCTCCACTACCCTATCCCAGCAATATTTGGCGAACAGGTAATCGCCGCGCTCTACCGCCAGGTCGCCCATAAGGTCATAAGATTTCACTTCAGTATTTTCTCCGTGAGTAGTTACTGTTTGCTCTTCCTTTGTGGAAATCTGAGCTTCGTCTTTGGCATATTGGCTCAATGCTTTCTGGTATTCCTGCTTTAACCAATCTATTTCCGGATCTTGTTGGAGCGCCAGTTTAAACAAATCAAATCCTCGTTCCAAATGACCTTTTTCCAACCAGACCCAGGCATCTTTGACAGTTTGTTTCAGAAAATCCGAAACTTCAGGCTCATCATAAGATTCAGTTGAACTGGCTACCAGGTCTTCAGCTAACATAACCGATTCATCCTCCGGAGGCGGGGCCACTGGAAAAATGGGCGTTTCAAAAGGCTCTGGCGACAATAATCCTTTCGACAAATGTACTTCAGGTAAAAAGGCCGGTTTATCTTGTTGATCCGGGGCTTGTATCAGCGCAGATTGCTTTCTGAAGGAATTATGCCAATCCATTAGTCCAAACCGCTGAAAAAGCGCTTCATAATCATTGGCCAGCAACTGTTCCCAACGGGTATAACCTACTTCTCTGATCAGGCCTATTAAATCGCCGGTTTGATTTGCAATGTTTCGTATCCTGTCCAGACTGACTGCCAGGGCAGATTTTTCGTCGGTCTCAGCATGCTGAAATCGATCACTGAGTGATATCCAGGCGTCCTGCCAGTACTTCATATAATGAAGCACATTAGACATACGATCTAATTGAATAGGGGTTGCCTCTCCTGCGGCATTAGTAGTATCTGCCAGGATGATCCAAAGTCGCTTTTGTTGATGTAAGGATTGAATCGCCGATAGCAACCCATCCATAATAGCTTCGTTCGTAAGTAATTGGTCGGTAACAAGCAACATAACCGGATCTACACCTGTTTCAGGAAGATTTTGGAGTGTGCCGTTTATATGATCAAAAGGAATCCCTACAGGACTCAGTTTTTGATCCAACTCCTTTGCAAGGAGTTCATTTTGCGGGGCATAAGCAAGGATTATTCGGTTCATTCAAAAGCAATTAAGGTGGTGGAACAAAAAGGCCGTGAAAAAACAAGATTATCGAAGGCTTTGTATGAAGGATTTAAACCCAGACTTAAACGCCTCATGTTTGGAGGTCGCTGGTCCGTCAAATCCGGTATGAACGCGTCTGACCTGGTTCTTTTTGTCAAGAATCATCATAGTAGGAAATGCCATAACATGATTTAAAGCAGGAAAGAACTGGCTTGCAGCATCTTTATTGGCTTTGCCGGCATATACCACCTCATAAGGCAAATTCATTTTTTGCCGGTATTGTTGCAAGTGTTGGTTTGCTTTAGCAGGATCCTCATGACGTTCGAAGGAGAAGGCTATTACTTCCATTTCACTGGCTATTTCAGGATTTTCTTTCAGAAAATCACGCAGGAAAATTTGTTCATCCCGGCAATTGGGACACCAGGTTCCCATCACCGTGAATACCTTTATTTTATTATTCATGGATGGGGATGGGAACGTGATTTCCTGTCCAGACGGGGTATTAACCTTAAACTGGATGGATTCGCCGGGCTTGACATGTGTCAGCGTATCCGCATCGCCCAGCAAAAACCCAGGATCCTGCCAGGCGGTCCATAAGGTTCTGAATAAATGCCCTGACCTGAATTCCCCTTGCAAACTGTCTTCTTTGATACTTCCGGAAAACAGAAATGCATGAGCTCCGTCAAAACAGGACAACCAGAACTTCCTTCCCTGAACGGTTCCTTCCAGATAACCATAATCGCCAGTTTCGGTCCGAAAAGTGCCTTCCAGATGGTTTCCTTGTTGCTTAAACTCTGCAATAGCTTTATCCTGTTCTCCTGGTTCTTTTTCAACACTAAACAAGGTTGCCCATTGACCACTGATATCTTTTAATGGCTTTTCAGATAGGCCGGTAAAACGATACCCTCTGCCTGCGTGAGCATAAAATGGAATACGGTAATTGTTTTTGGTGGTTACCACCCATTCTCCGCTCATAACCCCACCTCGTATTTCAGCATGCAGATAGCTGGCATATTCCGGGAACCATACATTCATGGTATCTCTGGCTTTGGTTCGGTCACGGCCATACTGAATACTATCTAAGCGGATGCGTTGCGTTCCGTTCATGATCTCCAGGTAGAATTTCTCATCGTCCAGATATTTCACCTCGAAATTAAAAGGCAATTCACCCGGCTTGAATTGGTCGTAAAGGAGGATCACGGTGTCTTTTTTATCTACTGGAATCCTGAAATGCTCTAATTCCAGTACACCTCGCCACATGCCCGGGGCAACCCTGCTATATTCCTTATCAGCACTTACACAACTGTTTAATGTTAAAATGGCTATCGCAGTAATGATACTGCCTGTCAATAATCTGTACATTTGATTGCGTATTAAAAAAGGAAAACAAAGGTAACCAGTTTTCGTTGCAGAGAAACGGCGTGAATTTTTCATATTCACCAGGGATTTTCAATCATACGAAATCCTATCCTGCCCGATTGTCATTGTTAGAGATTCCATTTGATATTTACCTGCATGATTTTACGGTCGGTGTGTTTTTTCAGGTTAAAATATCAAATGATATTGATAATCAGAGCCCTTGTCACTCAACGATGATCCTTTGAGCTTCGCCATAATCTGGCAAATCCAACCAACATTAAACCAGGCATACCTATCCAGATCACCTCACTGGCCAAGACTGATAATCCCCATGGGGTAAAAAAGTCCTCCACCGATAAGGGAGAAACCTGAATGGGACGGAATGGTAAAAAAATCCGGTCTTTCCAAACAGGCCATCCAAACGCGCACCCGCGGCCACCATTCGTCATCATGTCAAGTATTGGGTGGGTTAACGTGCTGATGACCAGCCACCAGGTGAGTTTATTCCAGGAAAGGCTTTTTTGCAATATCCAACTGCCAAGCACCCCCAAAGCAACAGAGAAGGTAACAGAGTGCGTCCAACCTCTGTGCCCCCATTCACTGCTGTATGGCACTCCAAAATGGAAGGCCAACACATCCAGATCAGGAGCAAAGGCACAAAATCCCGCTACGATCAACGTAACCGGGCGTACCTCTTTGGGAAAGAATGCGTAGCCGATGGCAGTAGCGGCTGCGACATGCCCAAAAACAGAAGCCATAGAATTGTTATGTTTTAGCTTTAAATGACCAGGTCACGTACACCTTGGAAGCAATTTGCCCATCGGGCAATACACCAACAGAAGTAGCCCGGAAAACGTGTCCTTCACCTGTTTGAATTGCTTTTTGAACAACTGCCTGAATTTCCGATCCTTCCGTGCAGATAAACAGCAGTTTTTGATTGGCTTTTTTGAAAAATTCAGCTTCAATATGAGTTACCAGCATGGATACTTTACCTGCTTCTTCTATATGTGCCATGGCGAGTAATCCGGTAGACATCTCTCCTGCGGCACACTGTGCAGCAAAATAGGTTGATTTGAACGGATTTTGTGAACGCCATCGAAAGGGCAATGCAACTTCACACTTCACCAGATCGCAACGCTTCACATGTAGACCCATAAACCAGGCGGCAGGCAGTCTTAAGAACATGAAAAATTGCATTTTCCATGATGTATTGACTTGGCGGAGGAAATTCATGAAAGGTAAATAAATAATGAGTGGGTGGGTTAGCCGGGCTGCCTTCTTTTTTTGGTGATGGCTCTTCCAAAACTGCGCCACATGTCTTCAAAGGTGTCGTAGTCCTTCTGGAAGTTGATACCCAAACCAAATCGAAGGCCTCGTTGTCCTGAAACATCCGGCTCGGTACGCTGATATACTTTAAGTCGCCACTGTCTATTTTCAGTCAGGGCAATTTGGACCGTCACGTCTTCACCCAAAAATCCGTCAGACGCAGCAATGCCAGGCCCACCAATGCCAAATTGGGAACCCAATTGAACGGTTACCCGGTCGTTGATAAACCCTGAACTTAAGCGGACGTTTACCTCTCTGCCCCCCAGACGATTGGGATCTGCCAGCACATCGTTTTGATAGTCACTGTAAATGATGTCAAAATCCAGACTGGAAACTGCGCCACCAAACCACTCTGACGCAAGTCCTGCCAGATAATTAGCGAACTGATTGCTAATCATCTGTGTGAGGGTGTTAAATGCCGTAGCTACATAATCCGAACTTTGGATAAATCCTGCACTGGAAGGCGGAAGGAAAGAGCCTATCACGACCAACCCAAAGACCTGACGCGCCATTTCTGCCTGATCCTGTCGCAGGAGTCGCAGTTTGGTATCTGTTACGGACTTCAATTCGCTGGTAATATTTGGAAAATTGAGTCCGAAGGTGATACTTGGCTTCATCAGGTCGCCTGCAAGATGCATGTTCACGATCACTTTATTCGCCTTGGCTGCCTCATCCAATAACCTTGGGCGCACAGACCTCAACAATTCCAGTTCTTCCTTTACGAAATTGTAAACGGAGGTATTTACTTCGTACGTAGCATCGAGGTTTATCTGAGCGCCATAAGGATCGCCATACCAATTGATGGTACCTCCCTTGGTAACCACAAACGGCTTATTGACGAAGTTTAGCAAAGTAAACAAATATTCACCACGCACAATCTGATACCCTCCATACATGGTAAACTCACCTTCACGATTAATGGCCAGCTTGATATTCCCTTCTCCTCGTCCTTTGATTATATCTCCGGTTTGTTCATCAAAAATCAATTGTACCTCAGCCTGGTCTGTAATGCTTAGATCCAGTTCAAAATTGAGTCCTTTGAGATCACTGATAACAAAATCCTTCTTTCGGGTTTCGGCCTTGGGTTTATTCCTTTCAAAATTAATGAAGTTAGCTTCTGCTGCATCAGTGGTGGTATAGAGCGGAATATAGAGCCTGGTACCCGGGCCGGTGGTTGCTTCAATATTGATATTGGTTCTGCTGAATGAACCTGTAACATCCATCACAAAACTCCCTTCCGCTCTTCCATAATAAAGATCACTGTCTGTAACTTTAGTATTCAGCACCAAAAAGCCTGGATCTTTTGATTCTATACGACAATTCAGGCGCCATTTATTGAAATATTCGTGCTCCAAACCGCCGTGAATCAAGGCAATATGCTGACGGGTTGCATCATAAATAGTATCCCCATCGGCCGAGATTTTGTTTTGGGTGAACGCGATGGTTTGGTTTTTTATATGGTATAGTGTTTTGAGGTAGTCAATCATAAATTGCCCCTCTATAACATTAAGGCTGCCTACAAACAGCGGATTATCGAACGTACCATAACCCTTTAACTGAGCGCCAAAACGACCGGCTGTTTGGGATATTTCCGGCACAATGGTTTCAATCACTTCAAATGGGAATTGATCAGCACTTATATCAGCCCAAAATTCACCTGTACGCAAGGATTTAGCAGAATCAGGCTCCATTTCGAGCTCCTCGTCCGTCTTACCCTGAATTTGAACGCCTCCTGCTATTCTGAGTAACTGCTTTTGACTTTTTTTCTCCAACAAAAACACCTTACCGGTTACGGGCTTTGACAGGTCTTCTAATTCCAGATTGCACAATACCTCTCCATAAGGCTTTTCATTAATATAAAGCATCTCAGACAATAAATCTGCCCTGATATTCTTCAAATTGAAAACATCTCCAATGCTCACCTCAAAATCATAAGCTTTCCCTCTAATCTGAATTTGTTCGGGATCCAGAAAGCGATTCACCTCACTTAAGTCAAAGTTGGTCATTGCGAATCTCATCCCGCGGCGGTTACTGCTGCTTTCAAGCGATATACGCTTTATGCCGTTAAACAGTTCCAAATGTTTAGTTTCTAAGGTATTAGAACCAAATCGAATGTAGTTTTCCTCCTCAATCAACCACTCCTGACTAAATAATTTGAGTTTGGAGGCATTAAAACTGAGTTGCCATAAAGAATCTGAAACAGAAAGATCTCCATTTAGATAAATACTTTCCACAATACTATTGGGGGTTTCATCCTTGGCCTCGAGCACCAAACGGAAAACATCTCCAATAAGTGGCCCCCCGAGCGTAATACTCGGCAATTTCTTTTTACCTGAGAAATTTTCCGGCAATCTCAAATACAACCATGCAGAATCTCCGTCGCTATTCCAACGCAAACTTGGATCGTTCATTAAGGTTCCACCATACTTAATCAGTGGAGTTTCTACTACCAGATAAGAGGTGTTTCTGCGTGCATCTACATGTCCACTGGCGCGCACATTGCGCAGTGTGTCCAGATCCGGGATTAACAACTGGGCAAGGTTCCTGGAATCCCTTATTTGGAAATTAAGATCATAATAATCCGTTAGCGGAAGCGTGTCTCTCGCTGGCAACCCAAGTTTACGCACAAACTCCGGGTGATGTTTCCCGAGTAACCGCAACAAATTATCCGGCGCGCTTGCTAAACTAAAATCGCCGGTCATTTGTCCACTCGCCACATCAGAGTCAATGCCAAAGAACCGACTTCCATCTGGCCGGAAATAGGAATTGAACTTCAGATAATCAATCTGATACCAGGTTTCACGATCCTCGAGGATTTTAAAAGATTCCAGAAAAGCAGAACCTACAATTTCATCAACATTCCTACCTTTTAATTGCAACTGTTTTACCTGTCCGAATAATACCCAGTCCTTATTTATTAGTTGCAAAACACCCAAATCCAGTCGGCGCACGTTTGCTGAAAAATCAAACACCGGAATGGAATCCTTGAGGTTTATGTTACCATCAAAAACAAAATCCACATTGGGGTCATTACTTTCCACTTTCCCGTCAAACACATATTTTTTGAATTTCCCGTTCAGCTTGATATCCCGGTAAGGGTAACCTTTGTAAATAAAGGTATCAATGTTGCCACTCACCCGGGCATCTACCGTTGGCAAAGTTAAGCCGGTAGATTGGTCTGCCACGTTTACCCTAAAGGTACTTGGACCAAAGTTGCGATCATCCGTCCAGGTAGCCATATCAAATCCTTTCATCTTCAAATCTCCCCTGTACACAGCCTTTTCGGGTCCGTCTTTCAGGTTCAATTGCATATCGAGCTGACCGGGGCCCAGACTGGTAGCGAATTTTCCATACAACACGTGGTCAAAACCATCGAATAACTGATAACTGCCTTTAAAGGATATTTGGTTAAGCTTGAAGAACTGCCTGGGCGGCCTGAAACCCGGCACTACCCGTGCAATGGTTTGCATATCCGTCAGCATCTCCTCAAAATCAAAGTTCAATACCATCGGTTCATCATTATCTCCAAGCCCCCTGCCATCAAAATCACCACGTAAACGGGTGGAAGCACCTAACCGAATATCAAACTGGTCTAACTTCAGTTTTCCATTTACCTTACCACTTATAAAACCGGCTACATCTGCAATTAAATCCTTGTTTGAAGTAAAAAATTCATTTTTGTAAACCGCTTTTTCAAAATGTCGGACATCACCAAGGCGAAGTTTGGATCCTTCAGACAATCGAATATCCATTGTGACCTCATTATTAAAATCAGCCAGTTGATCAAGCCAAACATCATCGGCACGGGTATCTTCGTATCTAAAAATCAGCGTATCGCCCAAAGAAGACCCGCCAGCTGTTTGGATCCTGGCATCGTATAATGCAGCAACTGAATCTGTCAGTATAATTCTTCTGGCTTCGGCGTGCGACAAAGACAGGCCTGATTTTTCAGTGGCCGTCAGGTGTTTAATGGATCCAAAAATGTCAAAAATATCTTCTGTGGTGGGCAAACCTTTCTCATCGATAGCCGGTTTTTCGCCAACATATATCTCTAGTTTTTCAGCCTGGGCATCCATTCGCTGAATGTCCAGGTGATCGTAATCCATCACTTCATCCGGTGTTTGTTTATTGGCTGAATTTCGGAAATTATCAAATTTGAACCCACTGTTTTGTAGCGTTAACTGTCCTACCAGTATTTGCAGGGTAGGCATCAGCTTAAGGGTGTCTGTTTTTAATGCAACTGGCTTAATATAAGGAATAAAGCCTTCCGGCGGCGCCATTCGTTCCTTTTCAAAGACAAATTGAAACCCGTTAAACATCACAGATCTGACATCAATCACATTTTTAGACAGATCCAGTTGATTAACCTTCACGTTACCCTCATCTACTTTGAAGCTCATGAGTTTGCGACGAATTTCTCCTTCCCGGAAAGTATACCGATCGTCAGAGAATTGAACATCGTGTAAGTTCAGATTTTGAATACGGAGAAAGAATGGCGACGGTTTCTTCTTTTTCTTTGGTTGCCCGGAGCCAAATACTTCATCCAAGCGGGCCAATAAGGCATTCAAATTCCCCCGTCGTTGATCGGCTTTTTTAATCAGGTAAACTCTGGCATGCGACAAACTTATCTCACTGAATTCCAAGCGATTCCATAATACAGAAAAGAAATTTCCGCTCAGGCCGGCAGAAAACTTTTGGGCATATAGCAAGGTATCCCCGTTTAAATCCTCCACATATAGCCCGTCCAGTACTATATTATCAAAAAATTCAATGTCAACTCTTTTCAACTCAACCCTAGTTTCCAGTGTTTCCGATAAGTACCGGGTGGTTTTGTGAACGAGCCAGTTTTGTACAAAGGGCAGTTGGAGGATGAAGTAAAGTGCTGTAAGGATAATAACCAGAACAAAAAGAAGGTTTTCAACCCGGCGCAATACCTTCTTGAAAATAACCAACCAATAAGGTACCGGCGCTGGAGCCGGATCAGGTTGATGGGGTGTTCTGGATGAAGATGACATAGAATAAATCGAACTGCAAATTAACGCAGTATTTTTGCCAAAAAGTACGGTTAACGCCTGGAACTTTACATAATTGGCTGGGATTTGACGAAGTTAAGATAATTCATCGTAAACATGAACAGTATTGGACGGATATTTGCACTAAGTTAAATATTCTAACCATGTTTTGAATCATGGAGATACTATTCGGGGTTGTCATCATAGTACTATTGGTCTGGGGACTTGTCAATCGTAAAAAGCGTAAAACTGCATGGATTAACGAAGAACGCTTTGAGGAAAGTGGTTCCTGGATTGATAAACGTTCGGGTGAACGAGGCACCTATGGCTCACTGGATGATGAAATGGAAGCCAACCGCCAACACATTAGTTTACAAAGCAAGGTGAGCGAATTGGCGCAAAGCATTCAATCTGAAATGTCAAAACAGTTACCTGAATTTCAGACGAAGACACATGATGATTTAAAAAGGCATTTTTCGCTGATTAAATCAGAACTCCTTGATTTTTTCGTACAATGCCAGGGTTTGCTCAAAGGCAAGTCGGTTCGCCAAATCCCTAAAAATCATGCGCTCAACCCTTTGGCCACCCACCTGAAAAAGTCGGTACTGAATTACAGTTATCAGCATTTTCCGGAGCTGCTTCAACTGGACATTAAGATACTGAAACAATTGGACGATGACTGTGAAATCATGTGTAACAGGATACTTTCGGGCCTTTCAACAGAACACATTTCAAAGTAAGTACTACATCATTAGTCCCGTTCCTGAACTCTTGCATTGTTCTTTAACTGTTGCCCTGTTCTTTTGAACAGGGGCAGCTAATTGGGCCGCCTTTCAAAAAAAATTCAGGCCTGAAACTGATTTTTGTGTTTTTTGAAAAAATAAGTCGGAAACGGCTTAAAAATTATAACTTTGCGCCGAAAATAACTCAGCAGCACTATATACATGAGGCAGTTAAAAATTACGAAGTCCATTACCAACCGGGAAAGCCAATCGCTCGAGAAGTATTTGCAGGAGATTGGCAAAGTGGACCTCCTCACCCCTGAAGAAGAAGTTGATTTAGCCAAACGTATCAAGCAAGGCGACCAGATAGCCCTTGAGAAGCTGACCAAAGCCAACCTTCGATTTGTCGTTTCTGTTGCAAAACAGTATCAGAATCAAGGCCTTAGTCTTTCCGACCTGATCAACGAAGGCAATCTCGGTCTCATTAAAGCGGCTCAACGTTTTGATGAAACACGTGGTTTTAAATTTATCTCGTATGCTGTTTGGTGGATCCGTCAAAGTATCCTTCAGGCTTTGGCAGAGCAAAGCCGTATCGTTCGTTTGCCTTTGAACAAAGTAGGCTCCCTGAATAAGATAAACAAGGCATTCAGCGAATTGGAGCAACAATATGAGCGCGAACCAAGCGCGGAAGAGTTGGCAGATATGCTGGAGATCACCACTGATGAGGTGGAAACAACCCTAGGAGTTGCGGCTCGTCACGTTTCAATGGACGCACCATTTGTAGAAGGTGAGGACAATTCGCTGCTAGATGTCTTGGAAAACAACACCATGCCAGGTACTGATTCTCACCTGGATTATGCAGATTCACTTCGCCGTGAAATTGAGCGCTCCCTGGGAACACTCACGGATCGTCAGGCCGATGTGATCAAATTGTATTTTGGAATCGGCGTAGAGCATCCGCTTTCACTGGAAGATATTGGCGATAAATTTGGCCTCACCCGCGAGCGGGTACGTCAAATCAAGGACAAAGCCATTAACAAGTTGAGAGCTACCAGCCGTAGTAAATTGCTTAAAACTTATTTGGGCGCATAAGATTTCCAACCGTCTGGAGGATTCAGTAAATGGGCATCCAAATATTACCCATAAAAAAATCCCGAATATTGGTCAGGCACCAAGATTCGGGATTTTTTATCAATAGACTTGTTGCAATGGGGTACGATTTGCGCAATGAGGCCAAATTTTCTTTTATATTGCGTTATTCCGATTAATCGGGACGCCAATCAATACCCATCATCTCCTACCATACATTCCCTGGGTACGTGCGTTGAATATGTTGCATTTCAGCCAGTAGAAAGCCCAGGTGTTCTGAATGTCGTCCCTGCTTGCCGCCACTCTGCATCCAGCTGGTTTCCGGCAGGGTGAGTGTTGCTTCCTGAAGCACTTCAGCAACCTTTATATCCCATAAGGATTTGATTTCCTGCAAATCCGGAGCAATTCCCTGAGCAGTCATCTCCAAATCCAGTGCATCGGGGGTGTAAAGTTCGCCGGCGAACGGCCATAAAGTTTGGATGGCATTTTGCATCCTTGTATGGCTCTCTTCAGTGCCGTCGCCCAATCGGATCACCCATTCAGAGGAAAAACGGAGGTGATAGGTTGCTTCCTTAAGTGCTTTTTCGGCAATTTCCCGAAGCCTTTGATCTGTACTGTTCAGGAGGCCTTTCAGTTGGTAAAAATTAAATACATCAAAGAAAAACTGCCTGGCAATCGTTTGCCCAAAATCGCCATTGGGTCGCTCCACAAGCAAACAATTAAAGAATTGATGTGCATCCCGGAAATAAGCCAGGTCATCCTCAGAACGGCCTTTCCCTTCTATTTCACCGGCATAAGAGAGGTACATTCTGGTTTGTCCAAGCAAATCCAGTGCAATATTGGTTAGTGCAATATCCTGCTCGAGAACGGGGCCATGCCCACACCATTCACCCAGCCGTTGGGAGAGAATCAAAGAGTTATCGCCAAGTCGAAGTAAATATTCAAACATAAAAGCATTACCTTTTAAAGGGCTAAGGTAAGATGCTTATACAATCACCATAGGTAATTCCAGTGTTCGTTTTAGATAATAATCTACATTTTCCTTCACAATGATATCGAGTGGCAAGTATTGGGTACGTGGGATGTCTTTACTCATGAGTACTTTATTTACCAGGGTAAGTATACCCAGATATCCCTGGTGCCATGCATTTTGATTGATCAAAAACCTGATTTTCCCTTTTGAAAGCAGCTTAAGATTCGGCTCGATCAAGTCGAATCCAACAATTTTCACCTTGTCTTGCACAGATGGTTCAAGTGCCTCAACCAGTTTATAAGCCCGGGAATTGGTCACAAAAAAGCCGGTAAGCCTTGGAAAAATATCGAACTGTGTCTTTGCCCATGCCCGCATGAGTTCAGGTTTGTCAAAGTCCTCAAGGATGGCTGTATGTATTTGGATAGCCTTGTTATCAATGCCATTAAAAAAATCTTTAAAGCCTCTCCCTTTATCCTGCAGGTGTCTTGCACTGGAAACCTCCTTATCCAGATTGACCAGCATGGCATGGTCGCCGTCAGACAAGCCGAAATTCAACAGCCTTCCGGCAAGCACACCGCTTTGATAAGAATCCTGCCCTATATAACTTAGAATATCGGCTCCTTCAATATCCGTATTGATGAATACCAAAGGAACATGATGTTCTTCGCAAGCAGCCACCAGTACTTTAGCTTCTTTTATAAACAATGGTGCAGCAAGCACAGCTCCGGGGGCAGATTTCAGACTCTTTTCTACTGAATCCAGGAAGTTCTTAGGCTGGAACATGGAAAAGAAATAGAACTCGATCTGAACATTATAATGGCGAACAGATTCTGCCGCTCTTTCAACCCCCTCTTTTGGTTGAGCCCAATAAGGATCCTGCCGGTAGTCCGGTAAAATGACAGCGATCCTGAAGGGCTTGTTGTTATTGGCTAGAGAGCGCGCTGCAAGATTGGGTTCATAGCCCATATCCCGCATGGCCAACTCTACTCGTTCCTGTATTTCGGCAGATACATGGCCCCGTTTATGCACTACACGGTCAACAGTACCGGTAGATACACCTACACGAAGTGCAATGTCTTTTAAGGTTATACGCTGGTCAGGCATGATTAGGTTTCAGGCGGTGAAAGTAGAATTGATTTTGATTTTACCAAAATTTTGCTGGCTCAAAAATCCAATTATTATTTATTCTGTGTGCGCACACGGCATAAAAAAAAATTTTCCGTGTGCGCACACGGCATATTGATATACTGTACTACATTTGGCACAGAAAAGTAAATACAACAACCAATCCCTCCATTCATTTTTTGATTTAATGCAATGAAATTCAAAGGCAAAGAGTCAAGTGGTTACCTCAAATACGAGCTCAAAACATTCGAAAAGCTTCCAGTAAAAATTTGGGATGAGCCCCTGGAAGCATCCAGCCATGTGGCCAGGAGTATCGCTTTGGCTATCCGGCAAAAACAACAAGACGGGGAAAAAATCGTACTTGGACTGGCAACGGGAAGCACTCCTATCAGAGTTTATGAAGAGTTGGTTCGTATGCACAAGGAAGAAGGCCTTAGTTTTCAAAATGTTGTCACTTTCAATCTTGATGAGTATTACCCAATGACCAAAGAAGCCAGTCAGAGCTATTGGCGGTTTATGCATGAATATCTGTTTGACCATATAGACATCAAACGAGAGCATATTCATATTCCGGATGGCACCGTACCCATGGAAGAGATAGCTGCTTACTGTGAGCGTTACGAAAAAATGATGGATCTGGCTGGAGGCATTGACATTCAACTACTTGGCATTGGCCGTACAGGTCATATCGGATTCAATGAACCGGGAGCATGGGAAAGTTCCATTACCCATATGGTAAGACTGGACCACCTTACCCGCCATGATGCCGCAAAGGACTTTTTTGGAGAAGATAACGTGCCTTACCGCGCCATTACTATGGGGGTAGGCAGTATCATGAAAGCCAGAACCATTTATCTCCTGGCATTCGGGCAGCACAAAGCCAGTATCATCCAACAAGCCATAGAAGGCGAAATTACACACTCTGTTCCTGCCTCTTTCCTGCAAAAACACCCGAATACCAAGGTCATTTTGGACAAAGGAGCTGCAGAAGAGCTCACCAAGATGAAATCGCCCTGGTTGGCCGGTATCTGCAACTGGAACGAAGATTTGATCTGCAAAGCCGTGGTTTGGCTTGCGCAAATAACAGGAAAGCCCATTCTAAAATTAACAGACGAGGATTACAACGAACATGGCCTAAGTGAACTGATCATCGAGGAAGCCAATTCCTATGAATTGAATATCCGGATCTTCAACCGCCTGCAGCGAACCATTACCGGCTGGCCGGGTGGAAAACCTAATGCCGACGATTCTCACCGCCCTGAGCGCGCCAAACCTGCTAAAAAAAGGGTTATTCTGTTCAGCCCTCACCCGGACGATGATGTAATTTCCATGGGCGGGACGTTTCAGCGACTGGTTGATCAGGGGCATGAAGTTCATGTGGCTTACCAGACCTCGGGCAATATAGCTGTACACGACTATGATGCCTTACGGTATGCGGAGTTCATGCTGGAATATGGAGATGTGCAAAACACACTCACGGAAGAGAGCCGAAAATTTTATGAAAAGATCGTACGATTCATTCAGAAAAAAGATGCCGGCGCATTGGATATACCTGAGGTTCGCTCGATCAAGGGTCTGATCCGACGTGGAGAAGCCCGGAGCGGAGCAAGATTTACCGGTCTGACTGACGACCGGATCCATTTTCTGGATATGCCATTTTATGAAACCGGAGGCAGAAGGAAAATGCCCCTGGGGAATCAAGACATTGAAATCGTTGCTGCTTTGATCGAAAAAGTAAAGCCGCACCAGGTATACGCTGCCGGCGATCTGGCAGATCCGCATGGAACACACCGCGTTTGCCTGGACGCCATTTTTGCAGCATTCCATCAACTTCGTCCGAAACATGAATGGATGAAAGACTGCTGGTTATGGATGTACCGTGGTGCATGGCACGAATGGGCCGTACACGAAATTGAAATGGCCGTACCGATGAGCCCACAACAACTTAGAAAAAAACGTCAGGCCATTTTTATGCATCAAAGCCAAAAGGACCGCCCTCCATTCCCGGGAGATGACAAGCGTGAATTTTGGCAACGTGCTGAAGACCGAAACCGGGAAACAGCGCACACTTACCGTTCGCTGGGTCTGGCAGAATATGAAGCCATGGAAGCCTTTGTAAGGTGGAAAGAATAACCTGAAGTCAATTGGATTCTAAACCTATCTTATTCACTCAACCAGTCATTATTGTATGAAGCACAAACAACAAATCATGGGCACATTCCTCATTTGGGTGCCTTTGTTGCTCTTCTGCCTTGCCTTTTCAGGCAATGTAGTGGCACAAACCGTTTCAGGCATGGTTTCCGATGCGGTTACTGGAGATGCCCTCATAGGCGCTTCCGTAACGGAATCCGGAACCCGGAATGGAACCAGAACTGATGCCGACGGCAAATTCACGCTGAATGTAACCAGCACTTCGGGCACCCTCGTTGTAAGCTACGTTGGCTATGAAACCATGCAGGTAGCTATTGGTGGCTCAACTACACTGGACATCAAGTTGGCATCTGGCTCCCAGCTTGACGAAGTAGTAGTAACCGCTTTGGGTATCTCCAGAGAGAAAAAATCTCTCACCTACGGCGCTCAGGAGATCAGCAACGCTGACCTGACCCGCGTAAAAGACCCTAACGTGATCAACTCATTGTCTGGCAGAACAGCCGGTTTGCAGATCAATCGTAGCGGTTCTGGTGTAGGCGGTTCAACCCGTGTTGTGATGCGTGGTCAAAAATCTACCCGCGACAACAACGTGTTGTATGTGGTCGATGGTGTACCGATGTTCAATTTTTCACCTGGACAACCTGGTGACGTCTGGGGGCAGTCCGGCAATTCCGGCAACGTTGGCCGGGATGGCGGTGATGCTATTTCAAACCTCAATCCAGAGGATATTGAAAGCATGACGGTATTGAAAGGAGCATCCGCTGCTGCTCTGTACGGAAGCCAGGCTGCCAATGGTGTTATTTTGGTAACCACTAAAAAAGGTCGTTCCGGAGACCCAAAAATTGAATTTTCCAGCAATGCAACCTGGGAACAAGTTGCCCTTAGCCCGGAACTTCAGTTTTCCTATGGATCCCGTCAGAATGAAAACTTCAGCTGGGGTGAAAAAGGTACTTCGCCAGATCATGTGAAGGATTTCTTCCAAACCGGAGCTACCTATATCAACTCTATCGGACTGACAGGAGGCAATAAAACAGCACAAACTTATTTCTCCTACGCTAATACTTCCTCAAAAGGAATTATTCCTACCAGTCAACTCAGCCGCCATAACCTTACCCTCCGTGAAACGGCAGAGTTTCTAGATGGACGTCTTTCACTCAACGCTACATTGAATTATACCAACCAGCGCGGTGATAACCGTGGTGCGCAGGGTATGTACTTTAATCCACTCACAGGTTTGTATCTTTTCCCACGCGGTCAGCGCTATGCCGATTACAGTGGCAACAACTTTGAGAAGTTCGACGATGTGCGCAAGCTTTACCTTCAGAACTGGGTGGGAAGCCGCGACGACTGGCAAAACCCGGATTGGATTTTAAATCGTAACCCGAACTTTGACACGCGCAACCGTTTTTATGGCACAGTGGGTGTAGGTATCAAACTTACAGATTGGGCCAATATCCAAATTCGTGGCAACATGGACAAAACCTACGACGGTTTTGAACAACACTCCTATGCTGGTACAGAGGCCACCCTTGCAGATGAAAATGGTCGCTTTGTTATGAACAACCTGCAAAGCACGGTACGCTATGGCGACGTATTGTTGAACCTACGGAAAGACTTCAATGATTTTAGCACTGCACTTACCCTTGGCTCAAGCATCAATGATGTAAAAGTCCTCTCCATGTATGCTGACTCAAAAGGCCCTGGTATGTATTATGCCAACACCTTTGTGATTCAAAACATCCGCCAGCCTGGAGCGAACATCACGCAAAGCCAGCCCAACCGTTCACAGTTGCAATCAGTATTTGGAAGCCTTTCTCTTGGCTACAAAGGCATGTTGTATCTTGACGTAACGGGCCGTAACGACTGGTCTTCTACATTGGCATTTACATCATCCAACTCCTTTTTCTATCCATCCGTTGGGGCCTCCGCCATCCTTTCAGAAATGTTCAATATGAAAGGAATCGACTATGCAAAGGTTCGTGCTTCTTATGCACAGGTGGGAAATGGTGTAAATCCGTATGATACCAATATTCAGTATGGCTTCCCGGCAGGTGGTGCGCAAGCGCCAAACATCGGTTTGCTCCCAGGTACCGATGTACAAAACGAACTGTCCAAATCTTTGGAACTAGGTGCTGATGTCCGTTTCTGGAACAATCGTGCCGGCCTTGACCTGACCTGGTATAAAACCAATACGACCAACCAACGTATTGTAGTGTCTGTACCGCAGGGTAGCGGCCTGTCACAGGCCATCATCAATGCAGGTGACATTCAGAATTCCGGTATTGAGGCAACCTTGTCGCTCACTCCAGTTCGTTCCAGCAAATTGGAATGGACCACTCAATTAAACTTCACCCGCAACGTAAACGAGGTACTAGAACTGACTCCACTCCTGGCTGATGGTGTTTATACCCTGACAGACGGTGGTGTAAACAACTATGACATGGTGATCCGTGAAGGACATCCATTTGGCGAAATCGGTGGAAAAGGATTCAAATACCTCAATGGCAAAATGGTGGTAAACGCCGATGGCGTACCAGTTGCAGGTGCTGACACCGTTCTGGGCAACCCGGCTCCAGACTTCATTCTTGGCTGGAACAATACCGTTCGCTTTGGTAATTTCTCTGTTGGCGTATTGATAGATGGCCGTTTTGGCGGCGAAGTGATGTCTATTACTCAAGCCGTTACAGATCGTTTTGGCGTGTCCAAAGAAACTGCTGATGCCCGTGAAAATGGCGGTGTAACCGTTGATGCGGTAAGAGAAGACGGCACTCCATTTACGGGAAAGGTTGATCCGGAAAAATACTATGTAGCCGTAGGTGGCCGGGATGGTATTACCGGTGCATACATCTATGATGGAACAAGCATTCGCCTACGCGAACTTTCCATTGGGTATATGTTCCCGAAAAATGCAACAAGCCGGATCAGCAAAGGCTCTTCCCTGCGTTTGTCATTGGTTG
Source organism: Saprospiraceae bacterium (assembly GCA_044347755.1). Taxonomy (GTDB): domain Bacteria; phylum Bacteroidota; class Bacteroidia; order Chitinophagales; family Saprospiraceae; genus M3007. The sequence goes on along the minus strand of JBIKUE010000001.1, from coordinate 6,130 downwards.
GCCGCAACCTGGTTTATTTTGTGAACAAAGCACCGTTCGATCCGGATATTGCCATGTCAACCGGAACCGGCCTTCAAGGTGTAGACGTATTTAGCCCTCCGGCAGTTCGGAGCATTGGTGTGAACCTTGGCTTTACGTTTTAATTGATTTTCATGCTTAAATTGAAATAAACAATGAAAAAAAGAATCATTCTTCTCCTTAGCGCTTTGTTACTGGTGACTGCAGGTATGCTCACCTTCCAAAGTTGCACCAAGGACTTTGAGGAAATCAACACCGACCCTTTCCGCCCGCAGAATATCCCGGTAGGTGAAGAATTCAAACAAGTCCTTCAAAATATCTATGCCTACACGCCGGCCTGGATTACCCAGCTTCAGCAAAACCTGATCGCCGACGTTTACTCTGGCTATATGATGCCCCCTACGCCATTCCGTGGCAACTCCAACAACATGACCTATGATTTGGTAGATGGTTGGAACGAATGGCCCTGGAATGTAGCATACGGAAGCGTTATGTCGCCGCTGCGTCGTATGGAACAAAATGCTGGCACCAATTTCCCGGAATTCAATGCCTGGGCTAAAATTTGCCGGGTTACTGCCATGCACCGTGTGAGCGACATTTATGGTCCGATTATCTATAGCAATTATGGTGTATTGACCGAAGGTGGTGGTGTAACGTACGACTCTCAGGAGGATGCTTATCATCACTTTTTCGACGATCTGGATGAGGCTGTAACTATTTTGACGCCACTAAAAGATGATGCTAATGCTAAAGCTAACTTTGCAAAGTTTGACCTGGCATATGGTGGCGACATCACAAAGTGGATCAAGTTGGCTAATTCTATGCGCCTTCGTTTGGCCATCCGTATTTCAAAGGTAGATCCGGCAGAAGCTAAAACACAAGGGGAAAAAGCACTGTCACATCCGGTTGGAGTGATCACTGACAACAGTGGAAACTTCCTGGTAACCGCTGCTGATGGCTCCACTCACCCATTAAATATTATGGACAATGCATGGAACGACATCCGTATGGGTGCACCAATGGAGTCCATTCTGACCGGCTTTAATGATCCGCGTGGTTTGAAGTATTTTGAACCTTCTGTAATAGTACCGGGTACATTAAAAGGAATTCGTCAGGGCATTGCCATTGCTGCAAAATCAGACTACCAGGGCTTCTCTGCTCTGGTTGACCCTGATAAGGTACAGCTTATGGTGGCCGCTGAGGTGTACTTCCTTCGTGCCGAAGCAGCCATGCGTGGCTGGGCTGGTGCAGGTGGTTCGGTACAAAGCCTGTACGAACAGGGTGTACAAACCTCCTTTGATCAACATGGTCTGGGAAGCGCTGCTGCCTACCTGGCCAGCAATGCTACCGCAGCATCTTATGTGGATCCGGTAAATGCTGCCAACAATGCAGGTCCTGCCAGCAATGTATCGCCTAAATGGGACGATGCCGCTTCTAGTGAAAATAAACTGGAGCAGATCATTACGCAAAAATGGCTTTCTATGTACCCGGATGGTCAGGAAGCATGGTCTGAATACCGTCGTACAGGTTATCCTCGCCTGTATCAGGTATTGGTAAACAACAGCGCCGGAAAAATTGATTCTCAGGCCGGCATCAAACGTATCAACATGCCAGCACCGGAATACCGTACCAACCGCGTAGAAGTACTCAAAGCAGTACAAACCCTGGGCGGCCCGGACACCGGCGGCACCCCGCTTTGGTGGGACGTTGATTAACAGATAGGTATTACAGAGTAGTTTAGTGATACGTCCACCTGCCTGCGTCTGCGGACGCAGGCATTTTTTTTGCCAAAAAGCAGACTGCGCTATATTTGCCAGGTCGATACCATGAAATACATACCTGTTTTACTGCTCCTTTTCTGGTCATGCCGCCAGAGTTCTGCTCCTGACGGCGCCGCATTTCAGGAGGTTCCCCGAAGCCAAACCAATATAGATTTCAGAAACCTCCTGGTTGAAAAGGAAACCTTCAACATCTTTAAATACCAGTATTTCTACAACGGAGGAGGTACTGCAATTGGTGACTTCAACAATGATGGGCTCCAGGACCTGGTCTATACCGGGAATATGGTCAAAAACCGGCTTTATCTCAACAAAGGTGAGCTGGCTTTTGAAGACATTACCCAAAGCTCAGGCATTGCTGCCCTGGAAGGCTGGTGCACAGGGGCTACCCCGGTGGATATTAATCAGGATGGCTGGCTGGATCTGTATGTCTGTCGGGCAGGATATCCGTTTGACAACCTGCGGAGCAACCTGCTATTCATCAATAAAGGCGGCCAATCACCTGTATTCGAAGAAAAATCCGCAGAGTACGGCCTGAACGACCTGGCGCATTCCACCCATGCGTCCTTTTTTGACTACGACAAGGATGGAGACCTGGACCTTTTCCTGCTGAACCATTCAACCGTAGAATATTCCCGGGGATCATTGGATATATACCAGATCAGGGGAAAAAAACATCCCGAATACACGAACAAACTCTTCAGAAATGACGGAGGCAAAACTTTTACCAATGTGACAGAAACAGCCGGCATTACCTCAAATGTGCTAAGTTTTAGTTTGGGTATTAGTACTTGCGATATCAACAGAGATGGATGGCCGGACATATTTATCGGCAATGACTTTAATGAACCGGATTACCTGTTTATCAATCAACGAAACGGCACTTTTACAGAGGAGTTAAACCAAAGAATTGATCACAGTTCCATGTTTTCCATGGGTTGTGATATTGCCGACTTCAATGGAGATGCCTGGCCAGATTTAGTCACGCTGGATATGCTTCCCGAAGGCAATCATCTGCAAAAAATGCACAGCGGCGCTGATAATTTCGAAAAAGTGTACACCATGATGCGCAGTGGTTTTGGCAAACAATACAGCCGAAACATGCTACAACGCAACAACGGCGACGGCACTTTTTCTGAAGTAGGACAAATGGCCGGTGTATCTAATACTGACTGGAGCTGGTCGTCGCTGTTCTTTGATTTTGACAATGACGGATTGCGCGACCTGTTTGTGAGCAATGGCTATCCGCGAGACCATACTAATATGGACTTCCTGAAATTCACCGCCGATGAGGTACTAAGGATGCAAAAAGGAGAAAAAAACATAGGTTTTCAGGAGTATTTACAAAAAATGCCGCCTATTATTGAAGCCAATTACTTCTTCAAAAACCTCGATGGCGAGCAATTTTCCAATCAGGCAGCAGCCTGGGGCCTGGGTAACCCAGTGGTAACCCAAAGTGCTGCCTGGGCAGATTTTGACAACGATGGAGACCTGGATTTGGCGCTCAACAATACCAACGATTATGCCGGCATCTTGGAAAACACATCTGAACAGACTCCTAACCATTGGCTAAGGATACAGCTCAAGGGCAACCCTGGAAATCCGTGGGGCATCGGCGCCCAAATCCTGGCCTATGGTGGTGGGAAGACTTTTTATCTGGAACAAAATCCGGTTCGGGGCTTTCAGGCTTCAGTGGATCCGATATTATCTCTTGGCCTGGGCCAGTTGGACGTACTCGATTCGCTCATCATCACCTGGCCAACCTTTGAACGGCAGGTGCTTACCGGTGTAAAATCCAAACAAACTTTGCGATTGGAGATTGCTCAGGCACAAGGCAAAACTTTGCCTACACCCCCGGCCGCCCCACCCCTGTTTATAGTTGATAACGGAATCCTGCCCTTTAAACACCAGGAAAACGAATCAAACGACCTGAAAAAACAAGCCTTACTTCCGTGGTTTTATTCCCGGCAGGGGCCGGCCATGGCCTCTGCCGATGTCAACGGCGATGGCGTGGAAGACCTCTATCTGGGTGGTGCGCAGGGGCAGGCAGGGGTTTTGCTGCTGGGCAATACTGCCGGCAGTTTCAGCCCTTCAACCCAGCCAGCTTTCAACCTGGATGCATCTTGCGAAGATCAGGGGGCTGTCTTTTTTGATGCCAATGGAGATGGGGCAATGGATTTATTCGTTTGTTCGGGCGGCTATGATATAGAACCCAATGCCCCTGAACTACAACATCGGCTATACCTGAACAATGGAAAAGGCATAATGACCAAAGTGGCCAACGCCTTGCCGGAATTGCGTCAACCCGCTGCTTGTGTGCAGGCAGCAGATGTAGAAAACGATGGTGACCTGGATCTTTTTGTAGGCGCCGGAGTATTGCCTAACCAATACCCGGAAACCGGGAATGGGTATATTCTGCTGAACGACGGTAAAGGGAAATTTAGCCAGGGCGCTCTATTTGCCGGAGCAACCAGCGGCGTTTGGGTACAAACTGATGGTGATCCGGAACCGGAGCTGATTACAGCCGGAGAATGGCTGCCCATCCAATTACATGATAACCAGGGAGGGGTATTCAGTGCCGCTGAAACCCTGCACTTGAGCGGACTGTGGAACTGCCTCTACACCTCAGATCTGGATGGCGATGGCGACCAGGATGTAGTGGCCGGCAACCTGGGCCTGAACAGTCAACTTCGGGCATCTGAGCAAGAGCCTCTGGAACTTTACAGCGCAGATTTCGATAAAAACGGAAGCCCTGATCCGCTGTTGTTTTATTACGTTCAGGGCAAATCTTACCCAATGGCTTCTTTGGAAGATTTGACCGGGCAACTACCATATCTGCGCAAAAAATTCCAATACTTCAAGGACTACGCAGACGCACAGGTGGGAGATATCCTGACTGCAGCACAAATAGAAGCTGCTACCCACTTAACTGCCCAGACCCTGGAAACCGGCTGGTTGGAAAATCAGGGTAATGGCAAGTTTGGATTCCACTCTTTTTCCAAGGAGGCACAAATAGCGCCGGTCCAGGCAATCGCCAGTCTGGATGCCAATGCAGACGGATTTATGGATCTGGTGCTGGCCGGTAATAGAACACATAACCGGGTAAAACTGGGCAATTTGGGTGGAAATCACGGTCAGTTGTGGCTCAATCTGGGCAATAAAACATTCCGTTCGTCAAGGTATCTGGAAAGTGGATTGCAAGTACGCGGAGACGTGCGTAGTTTGGGAGTAGTATCATCTGGCACTAAAAAACGGCTTGTTTTCGGCATCAACAATGCCGCAGCGGCAGTTTATTTAATCAAATCACCTAGATAACGTGTCGAAAATCGCACATTTCATCACCCGCTGGACACAATGGGAATATTATCCCTGGTGGTTAGCTAACATTCCGGTGTATGGATTTTGGCTATGGTTTGCAGTGCGAGCCAGGCACTTGTTTTTCTTTTCCAACGTTAATCCAGGCATTCCCTTGGGCGGTGCTATGGGAGAGTCCAAGTGGGATATATTGACCCAACTTCCGGAAGTCATCTTACCAAAAACAATATTCGTTGAAAAAGAGGAGCCATTAGAATCCATATGTAACATGCTCCGTGATAAGGGCATGTCATTTCCCATTATTGCAAAACCAGACGTAGGTGAACGCGGTTTTTTGGTTAAAAAGGTTCACAACGAGCAAGAATTATGGGAGCATCTCCATCAATGGCCAGTCCGGTTTATACTCCAGGAGTTTTTAGCACAACCTTTCGAAGCGTCAGTGTTATATCATCGCTTTCCTGGTAAGGATGGTTATTTCGGTATTACCTCGGTGTGTATAAAAGCGTTTTTACAGGTAGAAGGGGATGGAGGAAGCAGTATCCGCACGCTTATGCAAAAGCAAGCTCGCTCTGCCTTTCAATTGACCCGCTTTGAAAGGGAATACCCGGGGTTACTGGATCAGGTACCAGCACCGGGTGAAACTGTACTCCTGGAACCCATTGGAAACCATGCACGTGGCACCAAATTTATAAATGGGAATCACCTGATTACGCCATCTATGGTTCAGGCATTCGAAAAAATTTGCCGGCAAATTCCAGATATTCACTATGCCCGATTTGACCTGAAAACAGAATCCTGGGATGCACTGCAACATGCAAATGTCAAAGTAATGGAACTCAACGGTGTCTTGGGAGAACCTGCCCATATTTATGATCCTTCTCATGGAATGATTAGAGCCTACCGGGATCTTTGGCAGCACTGGCGTTTGTTATTCCGGCTCCATATTGCACTAAAAAAATCAGGACGCTCCCCTACCCCACACAAAGAAGGCTGGCAATTTATTCATGAATATTTTAGGT
>JBIKUE010000225.1:0-4026 GCA_044347755.1 Saprospiraceae bacterium | reverse complement strand
AATAGATAATTTGACCACCACGCTTTGCTGGTCCAACATGGTACCATTTTGTGCTAAGTGAATCATCTACCCATAAGGTCAGGCTGCCTCGGCGTTTTAACCCGGAATTGTACTCTTTCCAGTTTGTTACTTTATATCGGTCTTTGGGCTTGTTTGGTTCGTTGATTGAATCTATCTTTGTCATGGGCCAGGAAGTCGTTTTTTAAGCTTTGTAACTCAAAAATACGCTTGCTGGCTCACTTTTCTTCCTGAAAATTACCCGATCCTCGGGGATTCATGCAACAAAGCCACATAATAATAAAAACTATGATTTCTACAAAATTTCAAAATTTAATGAAAAGCTTTTTGTCCTCTAAAGCCTTGTCAATAGACGCAGGTCTGCTCATTTTAAGGTTGTGTTGCGCTTTAATGCTACTGCATGGCTGGCCAAAATTTATAGATTTTAAAGAGAATAGCGGAGATTGGCCCGATCCATTTCATTTAGGATCAACTGCTTCTTACGCACTTACAGTTTTTGCAGAACTATTCTGTACAGTCCTAATAGCGATTGGTTTATTCACACGAGTGGCAATTATTCCTTTGATCATTTTGATGTTGGTCATTATTTTAATCATTCACAGCGAAGATACATTTGCAGACAGAGAACATGCTATAATGTATTTGTTGACCTATATTACCTTGTTATTTACAGGACCAGGAAAGTTCTCGATTGATAGACTCATACATAGGAGTTAACTGATGCTTTGATAAACTAATTCTTCTACTTAGTCAACCCTTAAAAACCATCTAAGATTTTGACTTTCAGCTGTTTGTGATAACGAAGATAAGATATATCTTGCAAGAAAAATAGCATTTGATAGAAAAACCTTGCAGATTCTATGAAGCCAAAAACGCAAAATCGGCTACAAATAGGGTTTTACCCTCGCTTGCGCGAAGCTCCGCTCCCCCAACCCCCAACGCACGCTGGCGCGATGGCTTCAGCCTCGTGATATACTATTCCCGTCGGCTTTGCCGACAACCACGGCACTGATTTTAGCGCTACCCCACTTGCATCCTTAGTTTTTTGAGCTTATCTTTGATAAGCCAAACAACCAATGAAATGGGTGTCAAATTACACTACTGGACATTTTGGTTTCAGACCTGTAAGGTTTTTGGAAACCTTGCAGGTCTGAAACCAAAATGTCCAGTAGTGTGGTGTCAAATACAAAATACTTGATCAGCAGGAGAAAAGAATATCCAATATCCAACGCCCAATGTCCAATATCCAAGTGGGGCGAGCGCCTGGGATAAGTACAATGGCTTGGCTCTTCACGCCTGACCGGCCAATTGCCCTCGTTAATGCCGGATGTAAGTGCTGACGCCAAGCACGCGCAACACTTGGATATTGGATATTGGGCGTTGGATATTGGATATTCCCTTCGCGCTAGAGGGATGATTACATCTCTTTGACCGATATAGCCAAGTTTAAAAGCGATGACCCGACTGCCGTCATTGCCAACTGGATGCGAAACCGCAACACCATTGAATACCTGGGTATCTGGGAAACCCTTTACAATGCGGATTTTAAACCCCTCGAATTCGATAGGTTTAGAACCGAAGCCGGCTTGAACGCTTTTACCCTCTCGCCGCAAAAGTGGATTGATGCCACCAATGCCAAAGGAATCATTTCCAAATCAGGAAGATACGGTGGAACTTTTGCCCGCTATGGTTTTGCAAAAACTGAAAACTATGAAATTGCTCAGTCTCTTCTTTTTTTGTTCTGTTTTGTTAGCGTCCATATCCGCTCAAGATCAACCCGTGCAACTTTGGCAATCGGTGGAATATGTAAAATCCATCCAATTGAAATTGCCAACCATAGCAATTGACAAATACCTGAACACTTACATGCTCACCAATCAGACCGACGAACGTCCGCTTGGCGGTTTCACGCTAGTCAAGTACGACACATCTGGCAATTTGCTGTGGAAGCGAAATTCGCAACCGAGTTTCGCCGGAATCTTTTACGGCGGTTTCACGGTGGACAGCATGGGCAGCGTGTATGTCAGCGAAAACTACGATGGTGGGCTGCCGGGCTACGACGCAGATGCCATATTGGTCAAATACGCCCCGGACGGCACGAAAGCCTGGGAGGCCAACTATGGCCTTGACCAATCGGGCGACAGTTATATCTACCACTCCGAAATCGACACCACAAACGGCAGGTTGATAACGCTGGGGATGAACTGGCACGACACCATACCCGACGAGAATTTCCTGTTCGTTCAGGCGGTTGACACCGCTGACGGCAGCGTGGTTTGGAGAACGGAAATCTCCGGCGTGTTCTACCCCCAGAATATGCGAGTCCAGCCTGGTCACATTCAACTGCTTTCCACACAGTACAGACCCGATAGCAAATATTTTGTGAACACGCTGGTTGATTTTGAGGGAAACGTCATCGCCCAGTACGAAAAACCCTATTCAGGTTATCAGATTGATTTTAACTATATCTCAAAAACAGGAGATGTAATTTTTGGCAACAGGGCTTTCGGGTACAACGTGACGAGGGTGGATGTACAGGGAGACACCTTGTGGGCTTATGAACACCCATTAAATTCAGGAACAAATAGAAACAGGGCTCTTTCCCTTGATGAGGATGATTCAAAAAATATCTATGTCACTGGTTCCGTAGAAGTTGCTGGGCTTTCTAACGAATTTGTTTCGACTAAATTTGACATCTCAGGGAATGTTATTTGGCAAAATATATATCATAGTGAAAGCGATAGCTTGATTGATTATGGGAATCATATCAGCATCATTGACGGAAAAGCGATTGTTTCTGGCGCGAGCCAGTTTGCCAATAACGATATTTTTGGCATGATTGTCATTTATGACAGACTTGGCGGAGAAGAAGAATATACTATATTTGTTTCAAATGAAAATGTATTTTTAATTGATAAATCTTTGGGCTTGAAAAATAAGATATTTTATATAGGAGAGGGGTATCAATCGAATATAAATAACATGGTCGCGGTTACGGGGTGTTTTTTAATTCCTAAAATATCATCTTCGGTTGACGACGTTAAATACATAAATGCTATAAGTACCTTTCCGAATCCCACAGCAGATATGATTTCCGTATCAGATATTGACACAAATATTTTTTACGGAATATCCGTATGCGATATGACTGGAAAAGTAATAATGAACAGGAGTATAGAAAACGCACAGGAAAAAATCTTATTGTCAGATTTTCCGTCCGGGCTTTATATCGTTTGCATTTATGGGAAAGACTTACAAATAAGCAAAAAAATAGTAAAAATTTAATGCGCTGAACTTTGCATGGTCGCCAATAGCCGCTTTACGCGGCTACTGCGTCCATGCCCCCGTTCTCAACAAATAAAAAATAGAAAAATAAATGAAACCAAATGTCCTGGTAAATATTGACGCATTAGAAATGCTTGAAAGGGTAGATAATGAGTGCGTAGATTTGGTTTATTTAGACCCTCCATGGTTTCAAGAAAACAATAAAAAGCAAAAGGCAAATAAGGAAGACGAACACAATGAATTTATATACAAGATTTTGCAGCAATCAAAGAGGATATTAAAAAAAACGGGGAACCTCGTATTTTTTTCAGAGCCATTTGTTAATTTAAATTTCCAACCCCTCATAGTAAAAGTTTTTGGTGCAGAAAATTTCGTTGGAGAGTTTATTGTTCCTCAAAGGAACGTGTTCCATCAAAGATTCTCACAAAGACATTCCACAATGATTTTTTATGGAAGGACAAATAAACACTACTTTAATAACCAAATTGAAATGTCCAGTGCCGAAGTGGAGAAATTGTTTCCCTATATAGAAAAAAAAGGTCGATACCGTTTGACTCCTCTAATTTCTAAATTCGATAGACCGTCTATGGCTTTCGAGTGGCTTTGTTGCATGAATCCCCGAGGATCGGGTAATTTTCAGGAAGAAAAGTGAGCCAGCAAGCGTATTTTTGAGTTACAAAGCTTAAAAAACGACTTCCTGGCCCATGACAAAGATAGATTCAA
>JBIKUE010000119.1:0-13922 GCA_044347755.1 Saprospiraceae bacterium | reverse complement strand
ATTTGGCAAAAACAGAAATTATTCACATCCCTATTTAAGGATGATGTGAATAATTTAAAAGCCAACCTTTTTAAACAATTGATTCTCAATGCTACTAGGGCCGCATAAATGGCTAAAGTCCAGCTTAACATATTGCAAAATATTTCATTCAAAGCTAAATCTGGAAGCATAAAAAAGTAGAGCTGCAACTGGTTCCCCAATTGCAGCTCTACAAGTACGATAGTGCTCTGAAATGAGTCTTGCAGCTACAGAGTAGAGAAGCACTCACTTTTGAACCTTAAGTCAAAAATTATTTCGTGTAGCTGAATGTAGCGTCATCGTAGGATCCATCAGAGAAAGTTACACGGTAGCTACCGCTGAAAACATTACCACTGATGCTTCCTTGACCAGAGAATACACGTCCAGCTGGGTCAGTATAGGAAAGATTAACACTGTCAGAATCTGTGAGTGTAGCTTCGATGAATGAATCGAAACCGCCGAAGTTAGAAATCGAAATTACCACTTCAGATTTACGGGTAATTACAGCTGGCTTGGTCAAGTTGTAAGTGCCTGTAGGAGTACCTGCAGTAGAACCTGTTACAACGTCTGCACCCAAGAATGAACCTACAAATTTAGCAGACCACTCGATTTCGCAGTTGGTGCCTTCGAAGCCGTCGCCACACTCGCAGGTGCCGTCAACACATACGCCAGCGTTGCACTCTACGTCTTTGCAGTTGTCTGCACAAGAGGGTGTGAACATCAAAAATGCACCCAAAATCAAGGTTTGGAAAATAAAGAGTTTTTTGCTCATGTTTTAAATGTTTGTGAAAGGTAATGGAATGGTTGTTATTGTTCGCCGCAAAGGTAAATAATCCGTGCCATCCATTAATATAAACGAAACGTTATTACCCGCTTAGATATCAATAACGACGTACGAGCGGCTTAATTGTCACCCAAAACGGCTATCTTTTTCTGTAGAACTCCTTTTTTTAACATAACCTGAAGGACAAATACTCCATGAGGGAGATCATGGTCAATGCTCCAATCCGTTCCGACGTTCGAATGCTCCAACAATAAAGACTTCAAAAAACGACCATCAGATGCCAGGAGACGTACGCCTGTAACTGATGTTGCTAATTCTTGCCGGATAGAGATCCAAAACGGTTCATTTGCCCGTATGGGATTAGGATAAACCACTATACTACTCATGCCTGGTTCAAGTGAAGCGGAGAGCGGTATCAGCGTAAAACATGTAGCATTTGAACATTGGTTTTGATCTGTCACGGTAACACAATAGGTTCCGGCAGTCAGACCAGATATAGTAAAATCTGATGCTCCATTGCTCCAAAGCGCCGAATATGGCGGAGCACCTCCTTCAACTTGCAATGCAATAGCGCCATCAGAAGCATTTGGAGCGGAAGGTGGCGTTTCATCTCCCCAAATCAACGGAAAGCTGGGATTAACTAAAACAATCGCCAAAGTTGCCTGGCCCATGCAGCCATAACCATCAGTAATGAAAAGTTCAGGCACCACAGGAACCCATAATCCTTGAGGGGTCTGTTGAAATTCGGTAATGGTGAACTGGCAGCTATCTGCCGTTGAGATAACCTGCCCGTTCCAGATCCAGGAAAAGGTCGGATTGAACGCTTGGGTTTGAGCTTTCAGAACTACCGGAATAGATGAATTGAAACAACCAAGTTTTATTATTCCTGATATTTTCACAATGGGATCTACCAGATGCTCCTCTGCAATAACGTCTTTGGATGCCGTGCAGCCCTGCCAGGAGACTTCCAGCCTGTAAATACCCCCTGCTGCGGCATTGGCACATGGCGTATTTAATGTAGGCACCCCATCTTTATACCACTGGTAGATAGCATCGGGCTGAGATACTGCGCAAATGCTGGTAGCGGGTTGATTACACGTAACCAACACCTGATCCGGAAGCGGAGAAAGCAAGGTAGAATCGAGCGGCAGTGGTTGAGAAAGCGGAATTTCCAGGTAAGCTGCATGATTCGCCCCTGTTACGGTAATCGAATAATTACCTGCAGGCAGGTTCTCTTGCTGATGGTAATTCAGCGGTATGTTAGACCATTGATAATACAACCCGGTCTGTTCTCCCCATACGCTGATTCTGATCATACCATTGGAATCACCATAGCATTTTGGCTCCCGGATTGCGGTGGGGATGGCCACAAACGGCGCTGCATCCGGCCCGCCATACGTGAAGCTAACGCGGTAATACTGGCCATTATTGTTTTTAAGGAGTTGGGTTTCCGGCACAAAGTCGTCGCCTATGGTATCTACTTGTGCCACCATATAGACTTCCAGAACGTAGGTTTTGCCAATGGACAGCCCTGCAGTCAGGTCAATATTTCCAGGCTTACTCCAGTATCTGGTGGTATAGGGACCTTCCAGCTTGGAGAAATCCTCTACCAGCGGGTAATCCTGGAAACTGCCTGCTCCCCCACCCTCTTCGTAAAGACGGTATTTAAGGCTGATATTGGTGACATTGTTTTGGCAACTTTCCCAGGTAATGGCTTTTGCATTGGCTAAGGAGAGGGTTTGCAATTGCCCGAGATAAAGGCCATGATAATTGATTCCGCTGGGACAAGCCGCTATGTTGAAGCTGTCTGTTGTCCCATTGATACGCAGGTGAATGGAAGAGGAGCATTCTCCTATCCAATCGTAGCCGCAGGCGTGGGAAGAAACCGGAAAACAGTGCAATATTATCAGGAAACAAGATAGTAGGACGGGATAACGCATGAAAAATTGGTGTGGGTGTAATTTTAGGTGTTTAGGTCTCTAACTCACCCAAAGATAGTCAAATCCACTACTATTCATGCGTAAAATCGCCCGGAAGTGTCGCTTTTACGTCGCTTAATTCCTTTTGCTAAAAGCTTGCTGCAAGGGCAAGTGCAATCATATGATTTCGCTTGTCAGGTTTTCCATTGACCATAAACAATGTATTCGTACCTGCCAGATGGCGATATTCCATGCGGCAAGTCAGGTGCTCCGTTATAGCCACATCCAGGTTTCCTGAAGCGCCCCAGGTTTGAAAGCCTCCTGGAATTCCGGTGGCAATGATCACGCCAGATTTGTCCTGATAATACTCAGCCCGTACTGCCAGCGCCAGGGATGAGTTGATTTGATATTTTGCTATGGCAATGGGGGCAATCCAGGTATAGTAATCCTGACTGCCTTTGGCTGCCTGTTCTGCGCCAATATCAAATCCCAGGGTGAGGCCCAGGTTGCTATTACACTGAATAATTGCATAAAAATTGTGAAAATATCGCATTTTTCGCAAAGTATCAGACTGTTCATTGCCAATGTAAGAGCTGCTGTTCAGGGTCAGACGTTCTGTTGGTTTGTAGGTTATCTGATGCCCCCAGGCCGGCGTTTGATTTCCCGCAACCCGTTGGATACGTTGCCAACCATTGAGGTATAACAGGCTGAAAAACCATTTATTATCGGAAGAAGTATATCCCATTTTGATACCACTTTCGTAGTAGGGAGAATTCTCAGCCAGCAGACTTCTGCTCAATGTCCAGCAATCTTTGCCGATGGCACTTTCAAAGCCGATATGCGAGGGGAATACGCCCATGTCGAGCCACCATTGGTGCTTTTTGGACAACTGGAATCCGGCATTAGCCTCAAAAAGGTGCCTCAACAAGGCTGGCTCATTAGCCAGATTGGCTTGTGCATAGGTTCCTCCCATAAGAGCCACATTAGCCCGCATCCGTGTATGGGTAATGGATGCTTTCAACAAGGCCAGGTTGATATTGACCTCGTTATGGCGGTTATAAGAATAGATAAATGCCGGCCGGTTATGATCTGCCGGTTGCCCAAAATCGTATAGCCAATAAGGTTCTACGTAGCCTGAGAAAGACACCCGTGGTTGTACAGTTTCCTGTTGGGCATAAATCAGGGAGGGCAAGAAGAAGCAAATAAGGCAAAAAAGAGGATGAAATTTCATGATATTAAGGTATTTATGGGAACATCGCAAGATGCTCTACCTGCGTTCCAATTCCAGTTGTTGAACGGGCTGGTAGACGAGTGGCGTTTTTTCAATAACCACATCGCTTTTATCCAAACCAAAGGCTCGTTCATCTGATTGTCCGAGTCGTTTCAACATGAAATAGGCGTTGAGCAGCAGGCCGTCGCGCAAAGCAAACTCATTTTCCACAGACAAGAATTTTTCTATGACCACAAATTTAAAATCTGGTTCCGGATTGTATCGGGTGGAGCCATCCGGACGAATGTGCAGGTTGAGCTCCCGGTTGGCCACCAGATCCTGTACGATCTTTTTGAAGTAGAGTTCCACCCGTGGTTGCACGCGGAATCCCATGTTCAGGTTGATTTTAATTACTTTATCGTCCAGGATTTCTTCCACCTGATAATTCAGGCTGAATGGATCGTCTGTGCGGTGTATATGTACAAACCAGTACACGTCTGCTCTTTTGGGCTTTTTGGCAAAAATAGATTTGATGATCTTTTCTTCCACTTCGCCCGGGTGATTTGCCTTGGTAAGGTAAATCAGGTGTGTGGAAAATTTGTCAATGGCGTCATCGCAACTCAAATCCTGAATCAGGCTGGTATAGTTTTTCAGGTGCGCAAAGCGTACAAAGCGGTTATTGATCTTTCTGGCATAAAACCAAACGTACATGCACAGGAAAATAAACAGTTCGAAAAACAGGAACATCCAGCGCTCTTTGATTTTAGCCACATTGGTGATGAAGAACGACAACTCTATGACACTGAACAGCGCCATGATGCCGCTAACCATCCATTTGTTCCATTTTTTGATGTACACCAGGAAGTAAAACAACAGTATGGAGGTCATCATCATGGCCACAGTTATGGAAAATCCATAGGCGGCCTCCATATTGGTTGAGTTATGGAAGTACAGGATCATCAGGACACAACCCGCCCAAAGAATGGTATTCACCGAGGGGATATATATCTGCCCTTTCAGGTTGGTTGGATTTTTCACCGTTACCCTTGGCCAGAAATTCATGCTCATGGCCTCTGAAATTAAGGTATAAGAACCACTGATCAATGCTTGGGAAGCAATGATAGCCGCTAAGGTGGCCACCAAAATACCCGGAATCAGGAACCAGTCAGGCATGATTTCGAAAAATGGATTGCGACCATTTAACAAAGGTTCGCCCTGGTGAAGCAGCCAGGCGCCCTGACCCATATAGTTTATAACCAGACAGATTTTCACAAAGGCCCATGAAATCCGGATATTTGGACGGCCACAGTGACCCAGATCGGAATACAGTGCTTCCGCCCCGGTAGTACAGAGGAAAACTGCACCGAGTAGCCAAAATCCATGCGGATATTGTGTGAGCAAAATATAGGCATGGTACGGATTGAGTGCGCGAAGAATGTCGGGGTAATGCAGAATTTGAGCAAAACCAAGCATAAAAAGCATGGAAAACCAAACCACCATCACCGGCCCGAAAGTAGTGCCCACTTTTTGGGTGCCAAAGCGTTGAAAGAAAAACAACAGAGACAGTATGACAATGACAATGGGGACGGTTGGCAAATGCGGCACTACCATTTCCAGGCCTTCTACTGCTGAAGCAACTGAGATGGGCGGTGTAATGATGCCATCAGCCAGCAGCGTTGTGGCGCCAAGGATGGTGGCAATGACCATTCCTCCTTTGCCATACCTTCGCACGATGGCATACAGAGAAAAGATACCTCCTTCCCCGTGGTTATCGGCCATGAGGGTTAGCGTAATGTATTTAAAGGTGGTTTGGAAAACAAGGGTCCAGAACACACAGGAGATACCTCCGTATATAAGTTGTTCAGATATAGCTCTGTCGCCAACAATGGCTTTAAGTACGTACAGCGGGCTGGTGCCGATATCACCATAAATGATGCCGAGTGCAACCAATAGCGTACCAGCCGTCACCCTTGCGGGAACGTTCATATTCGTATTCATGATGTAAAAGTTGAGTCTTAGTTTAAGGTATCTAATGAGTTGAATATTACCCTATTAGACTGAAAATGAGCGGTTTAATCAGGTATTTCCGACAAACCGGTAACCTACTCCTGATTCAGTCAGAATAAAGCGGGGTTGATCAGGTTCATCTTCAATTTTTTTACGGAGTTGCCCCACAAAAACCCGTGGGTATTGGGTTTGGGTAACATATCCGGGGCCCCAAACTTCTCTGAGTATAAAGGAGTGCGTGAGTACTTTTCCTTCATTTCGGACAAAAAGGGATAAGAGTGCGAATTCTGTGGAGGTTAATTTAACAGGTTCGTTGTTTTTGCGCACTGTTCTGGTGGCTACATCGACGGTCAGATTGCCAAATTCCTGCACCGGGTCCTGGTCGCCGGATTGAGCCAGGCGAAGCGCGGAACGGATTCTGGCCAGCAACTCGCCTGGTCTGAAGGGTTTAACGAGGAAGTCATTGGCGCCATGATCCAGCGCTTTCACCACATCTTCTTCTCCACTGCGCACCGAAAGTATCAGTACAGGTTGCCGAAACCATTCTCTCAGACGGATGAGCACCGACTGTCCATCTTCATCCGGCAAGCCAAGATCGAGCAAAATCAGGTCAGGTGGGTGCATGGCTGCCATGAGAACTCCCTCCTGTGCATTGGCGGCAGACTGGGTTTTGTAACCGTTAGCCTGCAGGGTAATTTCAAGCAGTTTACGAATGGCCGATTCGTCGTCAATGATTAAAATACATGGCATATCACAAAATATTCAATGGTTCAAAGTTGAACGTAATAACTGACCGGTAGGTATGTTCAGGGTGAATTCAGCGCCGCCTTCCGGTTTGTTCCTGACTTCAATCGTGCCGTGGTGAGCTTTAATCACACCTTTTACAATAGACAACCCGAGACCGACACCGCCGGCTTTGGAACCTGCCGGTCGGTAAAACTTTTCGAAGATTCTTAACTGGTCTTCTTCATTAAAGCCCGGGCCATTATCTGAAATCCGAATGGTTAACTGATGGTTTTGATAAGCGCCGTCTACTTCAATTCTTGTGCCTGGGGGCGTATAGGTAGCGGCATTGTGCAGCAGATTATAAATGGCCTGTTCCATCAGCACGAAATCGAGTCGCATCAGAGGCCAGTTGGCAGGTATATTGATATCCAGGGTTTTGTTGACCAGATCAGGTTTCAATCGCAAGGCAGCTGTATTGATCAGCTCTCCCACATCACACCAGTCCCATTTCAGGGTGAGGTGCCCCGATTCCAGACGCGAAACATTAAGTAAATTGTCTACCAGACGATTGAGTCGCTCGGCGCCGGTATGAATAACCTCGTTCATGGCTCGTTTATCCTGCTCGCTCCATTGTTGGTCTTTGGAAGCCAGGTTTTCAGAGGCTGCCAGGATGGTTGCAATGGGGGTTCGGAGTTCGTGCGACAGGGAATTGAACAGTGTATTATACAGGCGGAGGGTACTTTCTTTATCTTCTCTTCTGCGCATGATCCGGTCGTACACCTTCATTTGGTTGGTGAGAATGCCATTTAGCAGTGCAATGATGAAGTACATCAGCAACATCAGGGCATCTTCCCCGTGACCTACCGTAAGCGTAAAATGAGGCGGGATAAAGAAAAAGTCCCAGATGAGCGCACTCAGGATAGCTGCTACGCTTACGGGGCCTATGCTGAAGCGCATAGCCAAAACAGACACCACCATCAACAAAATCAGCGATACCGTTCTGTAACCAATCAGGTCTGTAAAAGGGAAGCAAATAGCGGCTATAACCAACACAGTTGCCACACTCCAGCCATATTGCGACAAATTACTGTGCGTTTTATGTGTAAATAGCATGGTGTTGAAATGTTGGTACAAAGGTGCAGCCCGTTTTGTAAGTGGATTATAAAAATGATTGCTTTGGATATAAAGATTTTATAAAAATTCCCAACGAGCACTCAGTTGAATCGCCGTACTTTGGTCGCTTTAAATCCTAGCCGATGCAGCATCACACCCTTGCGGTAACCCGTACAGCCCATTATTACACCTTGGGCACACCTGGTCCAGAGGTCAGGCAATTCTGGATCGTTTGTCACGGTTACGCCCAGTTAGCGAGTGAATTTCTGGAAAATTTCCGGTTGTTGGAGCATGAAAAAGCCTTTGTCGTAGCACCTGAGGGACTAAACCATTTCTACCGCAAGGGATTTGATGGCCCTATTGGCGCCAACTGGATGACCCGACATGAACGGCTGAGTGAGATTAGTGACTATGCCGGGTATTTACAGGATTTATACAACTGTTATGTGCCGCAGCTGCCGGCAGATGTGCGGATTATTTTGCTTGGATTTTCGCAGGGTACGGCAACCGTTTGCCGGTGGATGCTGGAAAAAAAGCCGCAGTTTCATGATCTACTGCTTTGGGCGGGTTTGCCACCAGAGGATTTGGATTATGCAGCGCATAAGGATTATCTGGCCAGTAAAAAGTTGTACTTGCTGTATGGCACACACGACCCTTTTCTTACTCCGGATCGGATGAATACGGTGCAGGAGATAGAGGATAAAAACGGCATTGATTTTGGCGAACGCCCATTTGAGGGAGGGCATGAGATTTTGCCCGACACCCTCCGCGAGTTGTTGTTGAACTTGAATTGATTGCTACCTTTGGCGATTATTTTGAAGTTGTTAGGTCATTTGAGTCATTTTTTTTAGTGACGGGGTGACTGCCAGTCACTAAAAAAAATGACTCAAATGACCACTAAATGACCTAAAAACAAACCACACATGGATTTTAAAAAATTCGTTCCACATCTGATCGCCGCAGCGGTGCTGTTTGCTGTTTCGGCTGTTTTTTTCGCGCCTAACTTCTTTGGCGGGAAAGTGTTACCGCAGCCTGACAATGATAAAGCCAGGGGAATGCAAACGGAAACCCAGGATTATCTTAAAAAAGAAGGTAAAGCGCCACTTTGGACGAATTCGGCTTTTGGTGGTATGCCCGGATACCAGATTTATTCCCCAATTGAAGGAAATCTGGCCAAACCACTGGCCAAAGCCTCCTTCTTTTTCACTGATGTTACCAGCGTATGGTCTCAGGTATTTGCGGCCATGATGTTCATGTATTTACTCGTTATAACACTGGGTGCTGACTGGCGGGTAGCATTAATTGGCGCTACTGCTTATGGCATCAGCACTTATAATGTAGACATCCTGGAGGCTGGTCACTCTACTAAAATGGCAGCATTGGCATTTGCTCCGGGACTTTTGGCAGCAACGGTGATGCTTTTCAGAGGGCGATGGTTGGCAGGAACAGGTCTTTTGGCATTGCTTACAGCTATGCAGGTGTATGTAAACCACATTCAAATCACTTATTATACCCTCCTGATTGCCGGCATTTTAATTCTGGTGGAATTGGCAAGTGCCATTAAAAACGGAGCTTTAGTTGGATGGGGAAAAGCGGTAATTGGCTTTGGACTAGCCATTTCAATTGGATTTGGCAGTAACCTTTCCAAACTCTGGCCTTCCTACGAATACAGTCAGGAGACCATTCGTGGCAAATCCGAACTAAAAGCCAGTGCCGATAAGGGCGATGGATTAAGCAAGGATTATCTTTTTGGATGGAGCTACGGTGTTTGTGAAAGTATGACGCTTTTAATTCCGCACTTTGCCGGAGGCGGCGCGGGGGAATCCTATGAAAACAGCAAACTGGTCAAAGCTCTGGTTCGGCAGCTGCCTCCCAATACAACCAAAGCTCAGATGCAGTCTCAGGCAGCCTCTCTTTTTTATAATGGTGATCAGCCATTCGTTGGAACGGCTATCTATTTTGGCGCTATTGTTTGCTTTTTGTTTTTCCTCGGAGCATATCTGGTGGAAGGTCCTGTCAAATGGTGGCTCGCCCTCAGTGGACTTTTCATGTTAACACTGGCCTGGGGCAAAAACTTTTTCCTGAATGACATTCTGTACGATTATCTGCCGATGTTCAGCAAATTTCGGGCAGTTTCCATGGCAATGGGGCCTAGTTTAATGTGTGTGGCAGCGCTTTCAGCTATGGGTATTCAGCGCATTGTAGATCCCAATCTGGACAGAGCCGTTAAAATGCGGGGTTTATACATTGCATTGGGTGCAACTGCATTATTGTCGCTCATAGGATTGGCATGCGCCAACAGTAGCGGACCAAACGATGCGGCATTAGGAGAAAACGCTCAGCTGTTAAAACTCCTGGAAGAAGACCGGTCCAGCATGCTGCGTGGAGACTTATTGCGATCTCTTGCCTTCATCCTGGCTGCTGCTGCATTGATCTTCCTGTATCTTGGAGGCAAGGTAAAGGCTGTTGTAATGGTAGGTCTGGTGGCAACACTTTCCCTCGCAGATACCTGGCTGGTATGCCTGCGTTCCATTCCTTCCAGCAAATATGAATCCAAACAGGCCGCCACGGCGCCGCCTAAACCAGAGGCTTATGACAACCAGATCAAAGCCGATCCTGACCCACACTACCGGGTGCTGGATTTGAGTCGGGGGGGTATTACCGGGAATGCAACCACCTCTTACTTCCATAAAAGTTTAAGTGGTTATCATGCCGCCAAATTGCAGCGATTTCAGGAGGTAGTTGACCGGTATTTGGTCAAAGGCCTTGGTCAGAATCTGCATATTGTAGGTATGATGAACGGCAAATACCTCATTACAGACAAGGGACAGGTATTTCCTAACCCGGAAGCCTGCGGTAATGCCTGGTTTGTGAGCCAATTCAGCGTTGTTGCTAACGGAGATGAAGAGATGGAAGCACTTGGGCCACTCAATCCAAAAGATTCTGCGGTGGTACAACAAGCCTATGCCTCCAGCTTGCAAGGCCTCAATATTCAGCGCGATAGCAACGATTACATCAAACTTACCAGCTATCACCCCGACAAGCTGGAATATGAGTACAGCGCAAAAACAGAGCAGTTGGCGGTATTCTCCGAAATGTGGTATCCGCCATCCAAAGGCTGGAAATGCTACCTGAATGGTCAGCCAGCTCCGGATATGATTAAGGTTGATTACCTGCTTCGCGGCATGCGTTTGCCTGCCGGTGAAAAGCAAAAACTGGAAATGCGTTTTGAGCCACAATCTTTTTACACGGGTGAAAAGGTATCCTATGCAGCTTCTGCGTTGGCGTTGTTGTTGTGTGTTGCGGCGTTGTTCTTTTGGTTTAAAAATGGGGGTCAAATTGCGGAAGTTTCACACCTGAGTGACGTGGAGGCAGAAGAAGAAAAGGCCTCCAAGGCGCCTGTGAAGACGCGAAAGAAATAGCGGACAACTTGACAACAAGAAACTTGAGTCATCCCGGACCATTCCGGGATGACTTTTTTATTGTTCCTTTGTCACCAAGGACCTGCCTTACAGGGCCACATTCAAAAGATTTACTTCCGAACCATGTCCAACAAAAGATTTTTCCCCAGTCCTATTTCCATCTTGATGCTGGTCATTATCCTGGCTGCGATCAGCACCTGGTTGTTGCCGGCAGGCCAATACGCCAGGCTTTCGGTCAGTGAAGAAAAAACGTTTGTGGTAACCGGCCCTTCGGGCACAACCAGTGTACCCCTGTCGCAAAAAACGCTGGATAGCCTGGGCATTGGTATTCCCCTGGAGAAATTTGTTGCTGGCGACATACGCAAACCGGTGTCTATCCCGGGAACCTACCAGACTCTCGAAAAGCATCCGCAGGGGTTTATGGAAATCCTGCAGGCGCCCATCAAAGGGATCATGGAAAGCATTGATATCATTCTTTTCATCCTGATCATTGGCGGATTTATGTATGTATTCAATGAAACGGGTGCAATGGTGAAAGGCATCACCTGGCTTGCGGCTACGATGAAAAATCGTATGCCTTTGCTGATCGGTATGCTGACCTCTGTTCTTTCCTTTTTTGCGGCTTCTTATGGGATGGCGGAGGAGGCCCTGGTTTTTTATCCCATACTGGTGCCGCTCTTTTTAGCTGCCGGGTATGATTTACTGGTTCCCCTGGCCATTATTTTTGGCGGTACTTCCATTGGATGCATCGCTTCTTTTTCGAATCCTTTTTCCGTGATCATCGCCTCCAATGCAGCCGGCATCAACTGGATGGACGGGCTGACGGAGCGCCTGGTGCTGTGGGTTATCGTCACCGCATTGTTGATCTGGTATATCCTTCGGTATGCTGCCAGGGTAAAAAAAGATCCAACGGCCTCTTTGGTTCATCAAATAGATGGCCCGGTAGCGTCGCCCTACCCTACCATTCAAAATGAAGCCGCCACATCGCCCAATCTGGAGCTTCAAACCACCTTGCTGTTATTGATCTATCTGCTCACCTTTTTGACCATGATCGCGGGCGTGGTATTTTTGAAGTGGTGGACCGTGGAAATGTCTACCCTGTTTTTGGGCGCTTCCATTCTGATTGCGGTGATTACCCGGATGAATGAAAAAATATTCACGCAGGAGTTCATCAAGGGGGCAGAGAGTTTGTTGAGCGTAGCCTTCATTGTTGGCGTAGCGCGCGGTGTTACCATCATTTTAAATGAAGGAAATGTCAGCGATTCCATTCTTTATTACGCCTCCAACCTGATGCAGGGCGTTCCTCCGGTGCTTTTTATTTTGTCGCTATTAGTATTCTACCTGATCTTTTCCCTGTTCATCCAGTCCAGCTCGGGTATGGCGGTGTTGACCATGCCCATCATCGGCGCCTTGGCTGTAATCGTTCATATACCCGGCAGAGAAATCGTGAACGCCTACCTCTTTGGCATGTGCATCATGTCGTTTGTAGCGCCCACTGGATTGATCTTGCCCTCCCTTGCCCTGGTCAATGTCAGCCTGAAGACCTGGTTAAAATTCATCACGCCGCTCCTGGCGATCCTGCTGGTATTGTGTTCAGTGTTTTTGATGGTGGGGATTCAATTTGATTGATGGCCGCGGCCCCGCAAATCGCGTCCCGGACCTCGGCAGAGGTCTACCCCCGCTGCTGGTCACGGATTTTGAATTTGAGGCTCATTTCCTTAGTTGTTTGGCTCACCAAAGTTAAGCGCAAAAAACTAAGGAAACAATTGAGGTAACGCTAAAATCTGTGCTGTTGTTGTCGGCAAAGCCTACAGGAATAGTATGGCACGATGTTGAAAAATCGCGCCAGCGTGCGTTGGGCTTGGGGGAGCGGAGCTTCGCGCAAGCGGGGGGGATGTTATCTGTTCCACCTCAAGTAGTCCCCGCTAGTCACGAATTTTGTCATGGACACTCCTTTCAATGATTGTTTGGCTTACCCAAGTTAAGCGCAAAAGTTAATGATGTATGTGGGGTAGCGCTAAAACATGTGCTTTGGTTGTCGGCTTTGCCGATGGGAATTATTCAGCCATCGATGCATCTTCCTTTATTCCATATTTCTCTGCGGAATTCGGTGTAAGGGAATATGATGCATAATATTCTAATACTTCTCCATTGAATAGTTGTTCAACACTCATTAAAAAACTTCTAAGTATTGCTCGGTTTTTAGGTGCCGCGTCACTTTGATCTTCAACAAATCGCTTACCACTATCATATATATAAACGAAATCTGCGAACAAATCTGCATACAAATCAAACAAAAATAATTTTTGCTTATCAGGAGCGCCATCATTAAAAATTATAATTTTTATTCCATTTTCAATAAAAATCAAATCAATCTCATTATCATTTTGAACAAAAAAAGGCAAATCGAAATATAGACAAACTTTCTGTTCATTAACCAGCTCGCTGAAATCAGATTTAAGTGCAGATTTTTTATCATAGACAAAATTTTTCCATGAGCACACATCTCCATTATATCCCGTTCTGACCTTGTATTCTGGATAGTACTTATCTATTAGTAAAAATAATTTATGCAAGGTATCAATTGACAAATCCTGATGGCTTTGTTGCATGAATCTTGTTGGAAGCCAGATTTTCCCTATCCCGTTTAGGCCTCAAGCGACTTTCAC
Organism: Saprospiraceae bacterium; assembly: GCA_044347755.1. Classification (GTDB taxonomy): domain Bacteria; phylum Bacteroidota; class Bacteroidia; order Chitinophagales; family Saprospiraceae; genus M3007. Next base: position 54 of record JBIKUE010000119.1, on the reverse strand, counting down.
AGATTTAGGAGCGGCTATTTGAATAAATTTATTCAGGACGGCAGCCTTAACTGC
>JBIKUE010000243.1:0-2931 GCA_044347755.1 Saprospiraceae bacterium | reverse complement strand
TATTATCGCCCCGCTGGGGCTACAAATATTATCGCCCCGCTGGGGCTACAAATATTATCGCCCCGCTGGGGCTACAAATATTATCGCCCCGCTGGGGCTACAAATATTATCGCCCCGCTGGGGCTACAAATATTATCGCCCCGCTGGGGCTACTTGGGGCCTGCGGCCCTGTCGAGGGGCTGGTTTGGCGCCTCTCCCTCTTCAATCATGTAATCTTCAATCATACTCCATTCCATTCGTCCCAAAATCTTCCCATTCATCCCAATACATTCCCGTTTACCCCAAAATCTTGCGAACAAGCCCTTTGTCTGGCGAGGTGATAGAATGGCCACCTTCCTTTGTGCCAACAAAAACAAATCGCCATGCTAGATCTAATTGCTTCTTTCAGTCTTTACAGTCACATTATGGCAGGTTCACTCACTTTGCTTGCCGGGCCGATTGCTATTTTTTACAACTTCAAGGATCCTCGAAATCACAGACTGGCTGGTAAGATCTTCTACTATGCCATGTTATGGGTAGTGATCACTTCTGTTGTCGGGTTCCTGAAAAGGCCCGAAGTAGCCTTTTACCAGTTTCTGCTCGGCATTTCATTGATGGTGTTGGCCGGGATGCTTCGTGGCGTACGCAGTATCTTTTTGATGAAGGGCGCCGCAGTAAGCAGATTCGACTGGGGGTATACGGTATTACTGGGATTGAATTCCCTGTATATGTTGGGAATGTCTGCCTGGCACTTTTCCGCTGGAACGATGGTGGCTATTCCGATTCTGTTTTCTGTTTTTGGTACTACTTCGCTGATGGATATACGCACGAACTGGAAAACATTTAGTCAACCGGAAAAATTAGGTCGGCTGGATTGGATGAATTTGCATTCCATGTCCATGATTGGCGCTTTTATAGCCTCCACCACCGCATTCACCGTAAATGCAGCACATTTTCTACCCTGGTGGGCACAATGGTTTGGCCCAACCATACTGCTGGTGCCGGTGCAAATCTATTTTGGGAGAAAGATCCGTAACCTGGGTAACAAGGCAAAAAGTATGGCTTAGCAAGTTCCGGAAATATCCCAAATCCATCAACCAATTCTATTGCTTGCTGTTCAGTTGGCTTTGAATTGCAGAATTTGGCCGAATATTGCAGCCCTTTTTTGCCATAACGTAGACCATGACAGCACACCTGCTTACGATCGGCGATGAAATTCTCATCGGACAAATTACGGACACTAACTCGGCCTGGATGAGCCGGCAACTGAACCTGAATGGTATCCTCGTACAAGGCAAAAGCAGTGTGGGCGATGCCCGTCAGGCTATTATTAACGGGGTGGAATTAGCGATGGCCAATGCGCCCATTGTACTGATTACCGGCGGTCTGGGGCCTACCAAGGATGATATTACCAAAACAACCCTTTGCGAGTTATTTGATTCTCCTTTGGTTTTCCATCAGGAGGTGTACGATTTAATTGATGGCTATTTCAAAAAAATTGGTCGGGGTACACCGCCGGAGTCCATCCGTAACCAGGCGATGCTGCCTGAGAAAGCCCTGATTTTGCCCAATAAAGTAGGAACTGCTTCCGGCATGTGGTTTGAGCGAGATGGGAAGGTGGTCATTTCCCTTCCTGGGGTGCCTTTTGAAATGGAATACCTCATGACACATGAGGTGTTACCGCGACTGAAAGCCAAATTTGTAGCCCGTCCGATTGTACACCGCACCCTGCAAACAGCATGTGAGGGTGAAAGTAATATAGCCAAACGGTTGGAAGCCTTTGAAAATGCGCTGCCGGAACACATCAAACTGGCGTATTTACCTACCCTCGGGCAGGTGAGGCTCAGGCTCACAGGCGTTTGGCCGGGAGAGTTGATACAAGGCGCTGAAGCCAGGCTCCAGGAAGAGCTGGACGGATACAAGGCGCAATTATGGGCCCTGATTCCAGATTTGGTCTTTGGTACGGAGGAAGACTCGCTTCAGGAAGTGGTAGGAAATTTGCTGCGCAAACAAGGTAAGCTATTCGGTACCGCAGAAAGCTGCACCGGTGGCTACGTGGCGCATATGATTACGATGGTGCCAGGTTCTTCGGATTATTTTCCGGGTTCAGTGGTGAGTTATTCCTACGAAATGAAAACCAAGCTCCTGGGTGTAAAGCCTGAAACCTTGGCGCATTTTGGCGCGGTAAGTGAAGAAACCGTTCGCGAAATGGCAGAAGGCGCCAGAAAAACCCTTGGCGTGGATGTATCACTGGCTATATCCGGTATTGCCGGTCCGGGCGGCGGCACCCCCGACAAGCCTGTGGGCACGGTATGGATGGCAGTGAGCGATGGCCATCGGACCGAGGCGACCAAAGTGATCTTTGGCAGAGACCGGGCTAAAAATATCCAGTTGACAGGAGTGTATGCGTTGAATATGGTGCGTAAGTTTTTGTTGGAGGACTGAAGTGGATATCAAAGGAATGGCGATTGTTAAATTTCAGGTGTTCGTTTGTAACATTGAATTTTATTACCTACATTTGTTTGCGTTTAGCTCCGGCAATTCTTAATCTATATAAAGTAGCGCGCCAGTTACAGCTTTAATCTTTTAGAGGGCCCTGGTTTTAAGTATAGCTTAGGTAGGCATTAAAAGTTTTGTCTGAACGGATGGTATTTAACTTCCATAGATCCTCGCGATAATCACGCTAATCCAATATTACTTGCAGCGATATGATGAAAAGTTTTTGAGTTGCTCCAGTTACCTGGAGTGGCACTGGCACCTATTTTTTTACCCTTAAATTTTTTTTACGATGAAAAACTGGTTATTATCAACGCTTCAACGCTTCAACGCTTCAACGCTTCAACGCACAAACTCGCGCTAATCTTATTTGTAATGTTTGTTGCAATGTTTCAAAGTTTGGCCCAATCGCTTGATCATCAGTACAGCTGTGGTATTGATGGAAGTGCTTCTGCA
>JBIKUE010000118.1:0-13945 GCA_044347755.1 Saprospiraceae bacterium | reverse complement strand
CAAGCATACTGCCTTCAGGCTTTATTTTCATCGTGATGATTATGCTACCATCTTCTTCAAACTTGTATTCAGTGGCCATGTTCTGTATTTTTGACCCTAAATGTACATCAAATGGGAATTACACCCTGGAAAATTTACTTCAAAATAAGCAAGGAAAAACATTGTCAAGTTATGTTCCAACTGAAGGAAATTTAATTGGATATAAGAAAAACGATATTTTGATTGGGAATATACGACCGTATTTAAAGAAAATATGGCTTTCTAATATTAGTGGAGGAACGAATGGAGATGTTATTATTATTCGTATAAATGATTTTTATTTGGACACTCTGAGTTCAAAATATCTATTTTATTTATTATCCTCAGATATCTTTTTTGATTATAATATGCAATTTGCAAAAGGTGCAAAAATGCCTCGTGGTGATAAATCAGCAATTCTAAAATTCCCCATCCCCATCCCACCCCTGCCCATCCAAAACGAAATCGTCCGCATACTCGACCTCTTCACCACCCTGGAAGCGGAGCTGGAAGCGGAGCTGGAAGCGGAGCTGGAAGCTAGAAAAATTCAGTACACTTTTTACAGAGATGCTTTGTTAAGTTTTGAAGGAAAAGAGGTGGAGTGGAAGACGTTGGGGGAGGTGGCTGAATTCCGAAGAGGCTCCTTTCCTCAGCCTTATGGACAAAAAGAATGGTATAATGGTGAAGGAGCAATGCCTTTTGTGCAGGTTGCTGATGTTGGCAGTAATTTGCGTTTGGTTGAAAACACAAAACAAAAAATTTCAAAAATCGCACAACCTAAAAGTGTATTTGTGCAAAAAGGCACTATTATCGTTACATTACAGGGTAGTATTGGAAGAGTTGCAATAACTCATTATGACTCGTATGTAGATAGGACACTTGCAATTTTTGAACGCTTTAAATTCCAGATTAATAAAAGATATTTTGCCTATCAACTATCTAAGAAATTTGAGTACGAGAAAGAGTATGCGAGAGGAAGCACCTTAAAAACAATTACAAAGGAGGAGTTTACAAAGTTCAAAATCCCCATCCCACCCATCTCCGAGCAAAACCGCATTGTCTCCATCCTCGACAAATTCGACGCCCTCGTCAACGACCTTTCCTCCGGTTTGCCGGCAGAAATCAAGGCCCGCAGGCAGCAATACGAGTACTACCGCAACCAACTACTGACCTTTAAAAACCGTGCGCATGGATAAATACAACATCGTGGTGGAAAACCCGGAAAGCACCGTGGTGGCGGAATACCTCTCGCCCTACCAAAGAGAAACCGCCCATCAAACGGAAGAGCAGCTGGAGCAGGCATTCCTGCAGCAACTGCAACAACAGGCGTATGAATTTATCCGCGTAGACAGCGAGGCGGCGCTCATTCAAAATTTGCGCACACAGCTGCAAATACTCAACCACTACACCTTCAGCGATACCGAGTGGGACCATTTTTTCAAAAGCAAAATAGCCAATCCCAACAGCGGCATTGAGGAAAAAACCCGGCTCATTCAGGAAGATCACATTCAAATTCTGGATTGCGACGACGGCACGAAAAAGAACATCTACCTGCTGGATAAAACCCATATCCACAACAACCGCTTGCAGGTGCTCAACCAATACAGTCAGAACCGAGATGTGAATGATGGCGTGACGGGCATGACGGGGGGAGATTCCCGCAACCCCTCAAATCTTACGCCAAGGCATAACCGCTACGATGTAACGGTATTGGTCAACGGCCTTCCGCTGGTACATATTGAGCTGAAAAAACGGGGCGTAGACATCAAGGAAGCTTTCAACCAGATTGACCGGTACAACCGGGAATCGTTCTGGTCGGGCTCGGGTTTGTTTGAGTATGTGCAGTTGTTTGTCATATCCAACGGCACCTACACCAAGTATTACAGCAACACCACCCGTGCTGCGCACATCAAAGAACAGCAACAGACGGGTCCCAAAAAAGGCAAACCCACCAGCCACAGCTATGAGTTTACCTCCTGGTGGGCGGATGCCAATAACCGGCCCATTACGGATCTGATGGATTTTGGCCGCACTTTTTTTGCCAAACACACCCTGTTGAATATTCTCTGTAAATACTGCGTATTTACCACAGACAAGATGTTGCTGGTGATGCGTCCGTACCAGATTGTGGCCACGGAGCGGATTTTGAGTAAAATAAACGTGGCCCACAATTATAAAACCTTTGGCTCGGTAGAGGCCGGAGGGTATGTATGGCATACCACCGGGAGCGGCAAAACGCTCACTTCCTTCAAAACGGCGCAATTGGCCGGCAAGCTGTCTTTTATCAACAAAGTGCTCTTTGTAGTAGACCGGAAAGACCTGGACTACCAGACCATGAAGGAATACGACAAGTTTGAGAAAGGCGCCGCCAACAGCAACACCAATACGGCCGTTTTAAAAAAGCAATTGAGCGATCCGAACGCCCGTATCATCATCACCACCATTCAGAAGCTGTCCATTCTGATCAAAAAGGAAAAAAACCACGCGGTATTCAGTCAGCCGGTAGTGATCATCTTCGATGAGTGTCACCGCTCCCAGTTTGGCGACATGCACCAGGCCATCACCCGGGCATTCCGAAAGTACTTCCTGTTTGGGTTTACCGGCACCCCCATTTTTGCGGCCAACGCCGGCAGCAGCAGCAGCTCCAGCGTAAAAACCACCGAGCAGGCTTTTGGACAAAAGCTGCACACCTATACCATTGTAGACGCCATCAACGATAAAAATGTGCTGCCGTTTCGGATTGATTATATCTCCACGATGAAAGAGCAGGAGAACATCAAGGATGCGAAAGTGTGGGATATAGATAGGGAGCGCGCACTGGCAGCGCCGCAGCGCATCAGCAACGTTGTGGCCTACATATTGGGCCATTTTGATCAGAAAACCAACCGGAACACCAAGCCATACCAGTTTACCACGCTCCAAAACATATATGAGGTTGTTTCCGCGAAGGACCGCAGCAAAATAGAAGAGATCAAGCAAAGGATCAGGCTCACCGGTTTTAATTCCATCTTTGCCGTAAGCTCCATAGATTTTGCCAAAGCCTACTATCAGGAATTTAAAAAGCAGCAACTAAGCCTGCCTGAAATCCAGCGACTCAAGGTGGCCACTATTTTCAGTTTCGGGGTAAATGATGAGGATGGCGACGGCTTGCCGGATGAAAACCCGGAGGATCCCGGGCTGCTCAGCGCCACAGACCGGGATTTTCTGGAACGTGCCATACAAGACTACAATCAAATCTTCAAAACCAACTACGACACCTCTTCGGATAAATTTCAGAATTATTACAAGGACGTATCCCTGAGAATGAAAAACCGGGAGATTGACCTCCTGATTGTGGTCAATATGTTCCTCACCGGTTTTGACGCCACCACCCTGAACACACTTTGGGTAGACAAGAATTTGCGGCAGCATGGGTTGTTGCAGGCCTATTCCAGAACCAACCGTATATTAAACTCCGTTAAAACCTTTGGTAATATCGTTTGCTTCCGCAACCTGGAGCAGGCCACCAACGAAAGCATTGCTTTGTTTGGCAATAAAGAGGCAGGAGGTATTGTACTGCTGAAAACGTTTGATGAGTATTACCATGGTTATCAGGACAAGGGCAAAACGGTGCAGGGGTATGTTTCGCTGGTAGATGAACTCACCGAAAAGTTTCCGCCGGGAGAGCAGATCACAGGCGAGCAAAACCAGAAAACATTTATCAAGCTGTATGGCGCTATCCTGAAGCTAAGGAACATCCTCACCGCATTTGATGAGTTTGCCGAAAAGGAGATCCTGAGTGAAAGGGATGTACAGGATTATCACAGCATGTACATCAATCTTTACCATGAATTCCGCAGCAGGAAGGAGGGAGATGTGGAGAATGTGAATGACGACATCGTGTTTGAAATGGAGCTGATCAAGCAGGTGGAAATCAACATTGATTACATCCTTGAGTTGATCCGGAAATACCACGAGAGCCACTCAAAGGATAAGGAAATCATGGTGAGCATCAACAAGGCCATTGATTCGAGCCTGGAACTGAGAAACAAAAAAGACCTGATCCAGCAATTTATCCAATCTCTCACCCCGGGAGCGGCGGTGACGGACAACTGGCACAACTTTGTAGACGAGAAGAAACTGGAGGAGCTGGACCGGATCATTGCCGAGGAAAATCTGGACAAGGAAGAAACGTATAAATTCGTCCACCACGCTTTCCGCGATGGCTATGTGCAAACATCGGGTACCGACCTGGCCAGGATACTGCCGCCGGTTTCAAGATTCAGCCCTACGGGCGAGCGGACCAGGAAGCGCGAATCGGTTATTGAAAAAATCAAGGCATTTTTCAACAGGTTTTGGGATATTTCGGGAGGAGAGTTTTAGCTTGTGTCTGTTCCATTTCACTCCGCTAGCGCGAAGCTCTCAAATCCCAAGCCCAACGCACATACTCTGCGCCCTCACATTTTACCCGCCTTTTCAAGCAGATGACGGAGCTTTCGCCGCAGGAATGGCGGGGTTAGGGCAGCGTAGGGGTGTCGTATATTGGCGTTACTTCAAAAAACATCCCGACAAATTTAAAATTTAGTTTTAAATTTATCGGGATAAATAATAGCCATACGATTGTTGTTCATGGAAATATATCCAAGATACATTGAAAATGCCTTGTCGGAAAGGTTGTCCGCTTTCCCAGTTATTGGTATCACCGGGCCCCGGTTTGATCACCTTGCCGTGCTGCAAGAGAAAAAATGAAAAAAATTGTACTATTATACTTGACCTTGCTCTGTGCAAATATTTTGCCTGGTCAAAATATTCCAGTGGATACGAATACAACATTTGTTATCGCAAATGGAGGATTAAACCTCAGAAGCCACCCAGGTAAAAATTCAAAGAAGATAACAACCATTCCCTTTGGCTCAACAATAACGTACTTGTCGGAAAAATCATTCGGTACCGATTCAGTATTAGTGCGTCATAGTGATTCAGAAGAGCCTACCTTCATAAAAGGAAACTGGGTGAGGGTTGAGTACCAAAAGATGAGAGGATATGTTCTTGACCTATATTTAAGTTACCAACCACGCAATAAAGAGCGAATTAAGGACAAATTTAGCAGCGACATCGTTTTGCTATACCCAGGGTGTGGTTGTGATGCAGAAAACTTGCATAATCCGGCAGACTGGAAATGGTTCGGATATTTTGAAGATGAAGAAGGGAAATACAAGGTTGAAGAAGTGAATATTAGCTATTACAGAACAAGAATATACACCTGTGATTTGTTCATTTCTGCCTCAAAAAACCATAGCCCTGCTTTCATTATTGGCAGTAAAAACGGAAGGTTATCCAAAGGAGAAGTGGTACGAGGAAAAAGTATAAATCTTTATCGCCATAGTACCGATAAGCCCATAAACAAATCTGACTTGGATGAAGCATCCGTGGAATTAATAGAAAAAAAAGAGGTCAAATCATGGGAACCGAGCGAGTTATATTTAATCAATGGAGAAAAAAGACAACTTTTAAACAGCCCTGAATATGATTACCCGTTCGAGATAAAATTCGTCGGTGATTTAGATGGTGATTTTAAAGATGATTTCATTATCCATTACGGAGATAAGACGGGCATTATTATATTGTATTTAACGACAAAAGCCAGGCCGGGAAATCTAATTCAGCAAGTTGCCATGTTTTTTGCCTCATATTGCTGTTAGGTTTAGTCATAAAATCTCGGTTCCATTTCACTTCAACTTCATCTGCGCAAAATACGGATGGTCCGGATTGACGATCAATTCCTGTCGCTGGGGATGGATCAGCACGTCCATGTCTTCCAGGGGGATGGCTCCCAATAAAGGCTCACTATCGCCCGGCAAAATCATGGCGCGACAAGTGGTTGCACGGTTTTTGAACCGGACTTCGACATTGCTTGCCACATCAATTTCAAGAATTCGGCCATCGGCAGTTTCGGCCTTGCGTTTCTCCACAATGGGAAATTGCAATTGGGCCTGTATCTCTTCGTTGATGCAAAGCATGTACGAACCGGTGTCCACCAAAGCCGTGATCATCATCCGTTTCACCTCCTCCTCACCAATGATGTGGTGGCGCTGCAAAGCAAGGTCTTCGCCGTTAATGAGTTCAATTTCTGTATACACGCGGCCCATGATATCTGGTTTTTAGCAAAGTTCACCCATTTTTGTCAAATGTCAAGGCAGGTGACTGATTTGACAACCAAGCCGTGATTTTCATACATTTGCGTGAAGCGTCTCTTTTTTTACCACTGGCGCGCGTGTTATGAACCATATTACATCAGAAACCATTGCTGAAATGGCAGAATTGCTTCAATGCGGATTGGTGGTTTATCTCCACAAGAAAACCGGACATATGTTGAGCCTTCCGGAAAACCACGATCCTGTAGATATTGGTGAGGGTGTGTGGGAAGAAGAGATTGCATTGTTAAAAAAGCATGCTAAGCATTATCAGGAAATAGAAAAATGGACCTCTTCCCAAGCCTTCCAAATAATGGCTGACTTTGCAGAACAGGAGGTTTTAGACAAGCCTTTGCAACAAAAACTGATTTTTGCACTGAACAACAGAAAGCCCTTTCAGGGATTTAAGGAAGTCATCAATAATGCCGGCGACTACCGGCAGCTTTGGTTCGATTTTCAGAAAAAACGCCAGATAGCGTTTGTAAAGGCCCAACTGGACGACTTGTTTGAAATGGAGGGGTGAGACGTTTTACCGCGCTGCGGCAGGGGGATCTCGTCCTGTCTCCCGGGCTACCGCCGTTAAGGGGCGCTGCCCCCAGGCGCTGAGCTTGGGATAGCAATGTTTCTGAATTGCCAAACCAAGTCCCCTTCAAACCCTTCAAACCCTTAAACCGGCGGCGGCTAAACCTGCCGCTACTTCAAACCACTCAAACCCACACACCTATGCCCACCCAATCACCAGCCCAATGGCTTACCCTCTTTTTTCTGATCCTGTTGCCCGGCCTGCTCCTGGCGCAAGACTATTCCGGCCAGTATTCCGGCTCGCTGAACGGAGATGCTGTGACCCTTTCGTTGAAGAGCAACCGGGATCAATATACCGGCGAGTTGTACGACGGCTCCAACCGGTATTCGGTAAAGGCTACGCTTCAGGGAAAAAACCTCAGCGGCTCCTGCACGGAAGTGAATCTGGGGTTCAGCTTTGACCTCGCCGGGGTGTTTCAGGGCAACAACCTGCAATTGCAACTGACCATGCTGGGCGTTACCCAGGAATTGCTCCTGCAAAAGAACGGCACACAGGCGCCTGCAGGAAAAACCTCCGCTACCACCGGCGCCGACCGAAAGCAAAGAGATCCGGCCCTCGTGGGCAAATGGACCCGCCAGGAAAACTACAACAGTGGATACGGCGGCGGGTACATGTCCAGTGAATCATCACTCGTGTTCCTTGCTGATGGCCGGGTATCCGATGGCGGCAGTCGCACCGTTGTTGGCGGCTCCGACTTCAGCGGAAGCTCAAGTGGAGGCGGCAACGGTATCGTGGAGGGCCTGACCTGGTACACGGAAAACCAGAAACTTTACCTGACGGCCACTGAAAACGGAAAAACGCAAACCGAGTGTCTGGGCAAATATGGTTTTCATGAGAATGCCATGATGATTACGGCCCAGGATGGTACGAAGCTGTTGTTCTACCGGAACTGATGGCGGTTACTGTTAAGGCAGATGGATTTAAATTCCCATAAAGGGACTCATAATAACACAAAAACTCACGACAATGAAAGGTAACACTTTGATGCAGCAACTCGGCTCCGTAATGATCCTTTTGGCAATGGCTACTGTGGGATACGGACAAAAGGCCTCTCTACTTCCTGAACCAGGCTGGAAAATAAGTCACTACCAGGGGAGTTGTTATCATGATACCATCATACATGCCATTTGGTTGTATATAGATCCGAATCAGGCGTTGAAAAAGTATCAACACGACACCTCATTTATTGTATTGGAGGTTACTGCTGTGAATAAATCTCCCATTGATGTATATTTCTACGGCCAAGATAACAAGCTGAATGCTCCGGTTATCCAGGAAAAGTATGTGATAGATACGGTAACATTCGATCCAAACAAAAAGAATTGGGGTGCATATCCCCGAAAACTGGATAAAAGCCTGGCTTTTTCAGATCAAGATTATGCGAAAGACCCACACAAATACCTTAGCGTCAGCAAAAAAGGAGAGCTCCTGGTTCAAATTCCTAAAAACACAAGAAAGAAACTTTTATTGACCGTCCCGAAAAGAGAAGGAGATTATCGGATTGAAGCAATAGTAGAGTTTAACAAAGAATTGTATGCATATGATTGTGAAGGGGAAAAGGTTACATGGGAGCAATTCAGAGTAATTGAGTCAAACAAAATCGAATTGAAAGAGCAACAGAAATGAACCATTCATGCGCCTCTCCTAAACTCGGCGGAGTGAGTGCCTGAGGGCATTGTAGTTGCTGATGAGGACATCATAGCAGCCACGTCAAAGGCGCTTCTTCTGGCATTTCGCTCCGCCGTGGTTGTTGGCGAGGACGCCGGGAACGGAGATAAAGGGGCGCCTCCCCTCCCCCCAAAACTTATTATACGAAATAAAAAAATAAAAAACTCTGATTATCAATTATTTACATTACCTTTGATGTGTTCTTCGGAACAACTTTTTTTCATTTTTTAATTTTTTTAGTATGCATTCTGGAACTATCAAGTTCTTCAACGAAACCAAAGGTTTCGGTTTCGTAGTCGACACAAACTCAGGCGAGGAGATTTTCGTCCACGTCAGCGGTTTGGTTGACAATGTTCGCGAAGGTGACAATGTTACTTTCGACACACAACAAGGCAAAAAAGGCTTGAACGCTGTCAATGTACAACTCGCATAAGCGATCCAAGCATCTTGACGATACGATTCAAAGACTCCGACGGGTAACCGCCGGAGTTTTTTTTGTGCCATCCTTAAGATAGGTGCCCTGGATTAAGCAGATGTTGCCATAATTTATGTAAATTAGCGGATGGAAATTTGGCAAACATCTGGCATCATGCATAACATAAAAACGGCCGTCAGACATTCCTTATCGGCACTTGCCATCATCACGGTCATATTTTTAGCGGTGATCTCCCCCTGGAAGGGACTTAGTTTATTTACTTTCCCGCTAATAATGTTTGGAATTGCGCTATGGATTTCAAGTGTCATTTTTTTGATTAGGGGCCTGGCGGATCTTAAAAATGAAACCTATCCACGAACAAGGTTGTTTTTAACCATAGTGTCTGTTATGATCTTCCTTCCTGTTGGTTATGCCTATATGAGCATCAGTGGAATAGTCAGGACAAGGATTACCATTGATGTAGTGAACCAGTTGGGTATGGACTTGCAAAATGTGTCCATTTATGGAGCAGGGGATCTCTTTGTGGGTACCGACACGTTAAATATCGCAACATTTAAAACAGACCAAAAGATTCGATACCAAATCAATCCAAGTACCAAACCTCAAAAGGGGGGAGGTAAAAAAGGAAATGTTGTGATGGCGTATGAAAAAGATGGAACACGCATAATTAAAACCATTGCCGGCGAATTCTCCGTTTATCCCCTGAACATTCAACAAGAATGGGAGGTCATCATTAATCAGGAGTTTTTGAACAGGGAATAAATAGACTTCCCGCTCCCGAACCACTTTTGCAGGAAGTCTAGTGGTGAACCAACTTGCTCCAAACAAGAGCGGAGAGCAAAACGAGAACCTTGGAGTTGCCCTGATCCTGAAAAAGGAATAGCAGAGAAATGGCCCCTCAAATATATCTTTACAGCCTCATAGATAACGGTGTCCGTACACTCTTTCATGGAAGCGGCAGTGTTCAATGCCGTCTTTTCACCCACCGGATGATCATGACACCAGCTGTTCAACCCAAATATTGATCATGAAAAAACTACTTCTACTGACCGGCATTGTCTTTAGTTTGCTCCTGTTGTTTCACTCCTGCAAGAAATCCCCCATGGAGCCATTCAAGGTAACGTTTTACCCGTATACATATACCCTTAATACAGGCTACAAAATTTGGGTGATCCTTCAGCAAATAGATGGAACCATTGTGGAGGTGGAACGCTTTACACCCGTGTCGGGCGCTGATGGCCAGGAGTATACAGCTTCGGTAGCCAGTGCAGATGAACGGTATGATGTAACTTTTGCCATTCAGATCATCAGCACCGGTAAACTTCTGCTTAATACGTGGAAGAACATTCCATCCGGCAAAAAGCTGGACTCAGCCATATTTAATACACAGTCTGACAACAGGAACTGGCCTGAGGAGATCAGTGTGTCCAATTTGCCCGAAATAGATGATTTTCAATGTATTGGAGCCGTTGAGGATTATATATTTACACTAAGTCCTCCTCCAAATTTCAAAGCCCAGGTACTCTCTGCATTTACCGGAGGAACCGGATCGCTTTTAAGGTATAAACCTAAAGGCGGCACTGAATATGCCGCTTACTGGTTGCCCATTGACTCCATTATCGCAGCGAACACTACTTCCAGAGCCATTCAACTGGATGCGAGTGCCTTTACAACAGATATGCCGAAAGTAACGCTTCAGTTTCCGTTTGCGGATAATTGGGGAGGGCAAATCAGAGGGGTAACCCAACCTGACGGGCAGGCCGATTTTGCGTATCTGGCCTCCTTTAATTCGAAGAACTATGCTGACGAAATCACTGCCATCGAAGCAGAGAAACCTGATGCGCTTGCCATAGATCATTTTTGGGTATTTGCCTCCTATGGTGACACTCTTTTCAGTCTGGAATATGAATGGCTGTTCGATCCTTCCAACACCTCCATGACATTGCCTGATGCTACATTCTCCCTAAAAAAACTGAGTTTGAATGGCAATGGCAACATATACACCGAATCCATTGGGGAGTTTGATGTGTTGCACCTGTTGGTGTTTGGCAATGCAGGGAAAATATCCTGGGCTGTAGACGGCTCTCCAAAGGATCTGGAACGATGCATTATGCCCGATTTCCCTGATTCCCTAAAGCAACAATGGCCCCAGTTTGTCAATTTCAACCTCGGACAATCGCGTTGTGGGGATTACAAAGAACTTCAGGATTTTGATGAATATTTGGAAGTGGATCAGAGTGAATCGCTTTGGAAGGCTCGGCTCGGTTTTAGCGGGGTGTGGCAACATTGGAAGTGAGGCGGAATGTTCGCCAACTTCAGAAACATACCCTCATTTCAACTTCATCTGCGCAAAATACGGATGGTCCGGATTGACAATTAACTCCTGCCGCTGAGGATGAATCAGCACATCCATGTCTTCCAATGGAATAGCACCTAATAAAGGCTCACTGTCGCCAGGTAAAATCATGGCCCGACAGGTGGTCGCGCGGTTTTTAAACCGGACCTGGACATTGTCAGCCACATCAAATTCCAATATTCGCCCATCGGCAGTCTCAGCCTTGCGTTTCTCTACGATGGGAAACTGCAACTGGGCTTGAATTTCCTCATTGATACATAGCATGTAAGAGCCGGTATCCACCAAAGCTTTAACCATCATCCGCTTTACCTCGTCTTCTCCAATGATGTGGTGGCGCTGTAAAGCAAGATCTTCGCCGTTGATGAGTTCAATTTCTGTATAAACGAGTCCCATGATATCTGGTTTTCAGCAAAGTTAATCCTTTTTCCATACTTCTCCCTTCTCTTACCTCAAAGGTTTTGCCCCAACCGCACCCCTGACAAAAGTCAGCGCCGATGGCAGTTTGCATCATGGTCCTGCCTGTTGAAACATGATTACTTTTGGCATAGGTACACTGCCACTTTGCCCTTCGCAGTTCATTGGCGTAGGGGCGCAGGTTGGTGCCATGTTGGAAAAACAAATCAGTTCATCCAAACATCAACAGCCATGAAGTCCATTCCTATCCTGCTTTTTTTTGCCTGGGCATCCGTTGCGTTCAGTCAGACGGCCATTGACAGCGGGCTTGTTACCTACTATCCTTTCAGCGAAGATGTATCCGACTACAGCGGGCAGAATAACAACGGGACCATCATCGGAGAGCTCACGTTTGTAGCAGACCGTTGGGGCAACCCCAACAGCGCTGCCTATTTCAACGGCACGAATGCCTATGTCAAAGTTCCCGCATCAACATCTTTGGATACCCTGGTAAAAAGTATGACCCTGGCCTGTTGGTTCTACACCAAAGGCTATGACTCCAAATGGGCGAGTCTGCTTTCCAAATCCATTGGCACCTATGCGCAGCGTCAGTATTCCATTATTTACGACAAAGATGGGCTGATCAGTTTTGGTCACTCCCTTGCTGGCACGCAGGTAATACCACTCAACGAATGGCATCATTTGGCCATCACATACGGCGATTCTATAGTCAAATGCTATCTGGATGGTATTTTGCTGGATTCCAGCATTATCGCCTATGAAATAAAGAAGACCAATTATCCGCTGGCGATCGGAGCAGATCCTCACATTGTAATGGAACGCCATCATGGCATGATCGACGAGGTCCGAATTTACAACAGGGCACTGTCAGCAGCAGAAGTCAGTGAGATATCCACTGTGAACACCATTGCCACCCAGGAACGCCCGAACACCCTGAAAATAAGTGTGTATCCTAATCCAACAGAGGGTATGTTGACGATTGAGTTGAAGGATATTCCTGGCAACTGGCGCCTGACAGCGTACGATCAAATGGGAAAAACCCTGATGACTCATGCGTCGGGAAATCAAACGGAAACTATAGATTTTTCAGGATTCCCTCCCGGGGTCTATATGGTACAGATAGCTACCTCGGAAGGATCTTATACCACGCGGATTATCAAGTTATAAGAAAATTTGGGGGTTTTATAAGTGCGCCTCCTCAGGGCAAACGCATCAAATTTTAAATGACCTCGGAGAGGTCCAACGTTTGTAGAAATGAGTGGTTTAAAACGCTTTCGCGACCTCTAAGAGGTCGAACATGGCAGGTGACAGATATGATGATGTTTCGGGACATCAATGATCGACAGGAGCCTGAAGCCTGAAGCAGTCGGCCGTCGATAGCATACGCCTTTAAGGAGTTTGTCGCAAAATCTTATCCATCGGGCGCGACTTAGCCAGTTCATCTACCAGTTTGTCCAGATACCTCACCTGCTGAGTCAACGGATTTTCAATGTCTTCTATCCGGTAGCCGCATATCATTCCGGTGATGAGGTGCGCATTGGGGTGGAGCGTTGCGGCCTGGAAGAATTGTTCGAACGTTGCGTTTTCCTCTATTAGTTGCTGAAGTTTTTGCTCATCGTACCCGGTCAGCCATTCAATGACCTGGTGCAACTCTGCTTTTGCCCTGCCCTTTTTCTCGATTTTTGCTAAATAGTGCGGATACACAGAGGCAAAGGTCATGTTAGCGATACGTTCGGCGTGCTTACTGGTGGTGTTCATTTCCTACTATTTTAGATTGTAAACTGCCAAATTAGCTAAAATCCGGAACCTGGCTGAGATCGCTTCAACGAGTCTAGGAAATATAATTCCAGTAAAAACACTAACCACGCAAGCAATTCAGTTGCCGAAAATACGATCCCAAAACACCTGCAACATTACCCTCTACTACTTATTATTTACACCTAAAAAACAAAACTCTTTGATTATCAATTATTTTGCTTATCTTTGACCCGCTCTTAGGGGCAATTTCTATTCATTTTTTCAATTTTTTTAGTATGCAATCTGGAACTATCAAGTTCTTCAACGAAACCAAAGGTTTCGGTTTCGTAGTTGACGCAAACTCTGGCGAGGAAATTTTCGTCCACGTGAGCGGTTTGGTTGACAACGTACGCGAAGGTGACGCGGTTACTTTCGATACACAACAAGGCAAAAAAGGCTTGAACGCTGTCAATGTAAAACTCGCATAAGCGATTCAAGCATCTTGACGATACGATTCAAAGACTCCGACGGGTAACCGCCGGAGTTTTTTTTTGCCCTAG
>JBIKUE010000223.1:0-4141 GCA_044347755.1 Saprospiraceae bacterium | reverse complement strand
AGTTTTAAGGTATGGCTTTCCAGTTTAGCAAGATCCAGGATCTCGTTAATCAGTCTAAGCAGGTTTTGGCCGTTTCGTTTAATGAGCCCCAGCCTTGATTTATGGTCGGATGATGGAATTTGAGCCTCCAATTGTTCACTCACACCCAGAATAACGGTAAGAGGCGTCCGAAATTCGTGGGTTACGTTAGTGAAAAATCGGGATTTGAAAGCGTTTAGTTCTTTCAAATTCCGGTTTTCGTGCTCAATAAGTAGCCGTCTTTTCTGAAACATCCAACCGAATACGAAAAGCCCGGACAGACACAGCGCGTATAACAAATAAGCCCAACCGGTTTTGTACCAGTACTCCTTCACAATCAGGGGAATGGCGAGTTCTTTGACGGACCAGTTTCCATTGGGCGGCGCAGATTTGATGTGCAAAGTATATTTACCTGCCGGCAAGAACGGAAACCTGAATTCATGTTGATTTCCCATCATGACCCAGTCCTTATCCAAACCATTTATGCGGTAGGCAAATACATTTTCTGCAGCAGTGGTCATATCAAAAGAGCCAACCTTGATCGACAGATACCTGTTTTGAGCAGGCAATACAATAGCTTTGGTTGAATCCCAGACGTTAAAACTGTTCCACTTTCCATCCTTAAAGAAACTGATTTCAGAGATGAACATACCTGTTTGCTCCGTTGCAGGCAGCAGGTTGTCTTCCCGAAAAACATTTACGCCGTTCATGCCACCAAAGTGGTACGTGCCATCCGGTGATTTGTAAAAGGAGAACCGATTGAACTCGTTATGTGTCAGGCCATCCTTTTCAAAATAATTCCGAAAAGACTTATCTGCTTCGTTAAAACAGGACAGGCCATTATAGGTGCTGATCCAGTATTTTCCATTTTCTCCAGGCAATATACCACACACCAGGTTGTTGCACAGGCCATTTTGCGTGGTGTACGACTCAAAATCTCCTGTTTGGGGTTCCAATAGGATCAGACCTGTCGAAGTGCCCAACATGAGTGTACCGCCAGGCATTTCCAGTATGACGTTGATATCCTTATTTACCCATTCTGGTGCGGCTTGATTAGGTATGGCAAATTTTTGGCTAGTGCGTTTGGATAAATCTACACGGAACAAGCCTTTTGAACATCCAATCCATATCTGTCCATTACGGTCTTCCAGTAAACAATTGGGCGATAACTTTACCAGCGGATCATTACCATCAGCGGTGATAAAACGCTCCATTCGACCGGTGGCGGGATCAAGGATATCCAGTCCGCCACCCTTACCTTCCAATTCCCTGGCCATGCGGGCTGCCAATATTTGCCCTGATCTGGTTTGTGTATGTGCAGCATACAGGATGTCTTTGGCATAATAATCCACCCTTTTTCCCATAGCATCAATACGAACCAGTCCGTATTTGTCTACCTGAGCTGTGCACCAAAAATTACCCAAGGCATCCAGTGTAACCGATCTGCCTGAGGACCATTTGCCTGGTATAGGTTGAAATACGCCATCCTGACCTGAGCGGAAATACGCAGCGCCGGTTTCCGTCAGACAAACCATGTTTCCCAACGCATTACCCATTATTCCTCGCATTCGATTTCCATATAATCCATCTGCCACATCCCTGACTAACCATTGCCTGACATTAGATGGCTGCAGTGTTATCTTTCTCAGACCATCAAAGGTGCCTACCCAAAAGTATTTTTCAAAATTTCTGCTGGACACAGAGAGCTGCGTATTCCATTCAAAAGCAAATGGAAAAGGAACTTCCAGTTCCTTGCCACTTGTCAGCATGATCCGAAATCCGTCCGCTTCTTCGTATTGCTCCAACACTCTTCTTTTGGCGCCGGCTAGCAACCAGTTATTGTTTTCGTCCAAAAAACCGAAACAGGCATACCAATCCGTGGGCGTTACTTCTGGACCATTTTGCCCTGTATTTACATTGTATCGCAGATGCCTGAAAGGTTCTTCGAACCTGATTATACCATCCTTGTCCAGATCCCACAAATAGGGCTTCCACTTGACATGCAGTGGCGGGTGAATTTGCTGAACGACAGGGTTTCCAGACTTAAATTGCACTTTCAGCAGACCAAATATCTTGTTGCTGATCCAAAAAAAGGTATCCTGACCGACTTGCTGCACCTTAAACCTAAAAAACTCCAGGGAAGTCAGATTTGCCTTGGTAAAATCCATGGATTGTGGCACATGTCCCAAAGACTTCAAGGTAAAATCGCGCTGAAGCAGGTAAATATACAATCCTGCAAAGTCATAACTGAGCAGGTAGGGGTTTTTATCTATATCTGTGGCTAGCTGAGCCAAAACGCCCTTAAACCCGGTTTTGGACGTGGTGGATACCACATGCAAGGCCAGGGAATAAGGATTAATCACATCAAAAGAGTCCCTTCCTCGGCCATAAGTCAGCAAGATATTGCCATCCCAAACTTCTTTTATGCGAGCAACATTAGACCCGGACAACCGGGGTGTAGAAAGGTGGCTGTCGTCAAATACCTTAAATTCATAACCATCAAAGCGGTTCAACCCAAATTCTGTACCCACGTACAGAAACCCTGAACTGTGCTCCAACAAACATTTTACCCTTGGATTGGACAAGCCTGACTCCAAACTGTATTTTTCAATGCTGTATTTTGGAAAGGTAATAGTGGATAGAGATGGCGTGGTTTGCCCTGAAAGCGACTCCTGAATAAAAAGCGTGTACAAGAAACCAAACGCAAGCAAAAGCTTTCTCATGTGACAAAGGTATTTTTTGAGCCAGATTAATACGCCTTGTTCCAACAAAAATGGACAAGACCTTCCAAAACGAAACTAATTCTGTATCCTATCTAATGAAAAGCAAAAAATGGGTCCTACAGAATGGACAACCTTCCAGCCAGCTAAACTCCGGGAAAAATTGTCAAAAAACGAGCCATTCCTGCAGCAAAGATGCCTTCAGCCTGCAAATTTATTGATTCCAGAGGAAGTTTGGTTAGCGAAATCCTGCCGAAGGAACAAACAGCGTTTTATTTCATCTGTTATTTGGGAAAGAAACGGTCACTGGTTTGCTTTTTTCCAGGCTTCCACCAACATCAGACTTTCATTGTAGTTCAGCATTCCAGACGCAATACCCTGCGCTTTGAGGTAGGAATCATACACCTGATAGCGCAATTCGGGCGCCAACTCCTGGTATTTTGCGTGCTGCTTTCTGATATCCGCTTCATCTGCCAGGATCCCCAACGGAATTCCCGGGAGAAAGTCATTTCTGAATGTTTCCGGATATTGCCTGCGGCAGGCCCTGGCCAGGTCACCCCAATAATCCAGACGCGCTGAGTAGGCGAGGTAGGAATTCGGATGATCGGCGAGCGCAACATACGCGATAAAATTGCACACCCCTTCATCCCCAAAACCATATGCGTGCCCCATTTCATGGGCCATAGCCGGCAAAACCCTCAGAGAATGCATGCCTGATTCGAGATTTCCTTCTCCAACCCATGGCCAGTAAATACCTGAAGCGCCAAAGGAAAATAGCAGGCCCTCAGGGCGGATCATCCGGCATCTCACTTTGCTTTCTGCAAGAATACCGTTCCCTGTCAGCCACTTTTGCACAGCAACCCTCACGGTATCTTCAACAGATTCAGGCCAGAAGGCAATGTCGGATATCGGCAAAGTATCTATCCCGACAAGTCTTTCACGAAGATTTTTCAAGGCAGTGGTTTCCCTTTCAAGCGCATTCCATAAAGTAATGGAGTCCAATGGCGCTACCTTGATATCCAGTTGTTCCGACACGGGTATTCTGGCATAATTATACCCCCAAAGTAAAAAGAAACACCCTACTAACACTCCTGAAAACCCCAAAAGGCGCAAGCCTGCATATATCCACTTAGCCTTTGTTCCTTTCACTTTTGTTAAACGACGCAGCACCCATACCCAATAAGCAATAACACATGCCCAGAATAGGTAAAATGCCGGAATTGGCAACCACCCAAAAGCATATTCCCAAAACAACCTTATCCCTTGAAAAAGTCCCCTGCTATAGAAAGATTCCACCCATTCAGGATGATGCTTTGCCCAAAGATTGACTGCCAGAGCAATCAATCCAAATAGAAAACCGAAAGAAGGAAGAAACCAAAATCTTTTAGGCATGACCCGGTAAT
>JBIKUE010000222.1:0-4143 GCA_044347755.1 Saprospiraceae bacterium | reverse complement strand
ACATCCATTCCTGCAATGGATGCGCCCCATCTCAAGCATTTTTTTATATCAGAAGTCCACAAGCAGTTTGTCCTCCACAACAAGGAGGAGGTAATGTGATATTAAATGGCCAGCCTTCCGTCAATGAAAACAGATATCTGATAGAAATATGCGAAGTACTTGCCACCCAACCTAATAACTGCATCGCAGGATACTTCAACTCCGGGTGGCAAATTGGTGCTTTGGGCAATGTAAGTTTATCAACCTTGTATACTTTTCAGGCCAATAAAGTATATAAAATCAAACTTACGGTTGATAATACAGAATGCCCGGGTAGCGACGTGCACGAACAACTGCTTAATACCACCGATGATTGTACTTATCCACCGCCTCCGTGCTGTTTTGAGATTGCTGCCACAAATCCATTCAGCAATGACTTGATGGTGTATTACAACGCTCCGGAGGAAGGATCATTAAATCTTTCCCTCATTAACCTAAACACAAGTGCAACTATATCACTATATAATTCTTCAACAGTGACGGCGGGTTTTTATGAACAAACCTTTCAACTTGGGTCTTTACCCAGCGGGAATTATGCGCTTCGAGCCATCTTCAATGGCGGTCTTTACACCAAAAACATTGTAAAACTTTAAGCCATGAAAACATACGCCCTCATTCTGGCGGTGGGTTTTATGGCCTACCCATTATCAGGTATTACTCAGCAGATTCCTCTTTTTCAATTTACGCTGTATTTTGAGGATAGTGTGGGGAATCGAGACTCTCTCGTTTTAGGTTCTGATCCTAGTGCATCCTCACAGGATATTGATCCTCAATTTGGAGAAGTTGAACTTTCTAGCCCTTTCGATAGTGTTTTTGAAGTTAGAGCCGTTCATTTTCTGGATGACAACTTAAAAACCTTAAAAACAATCATAGTCCAAAGTGATACAATAATCAATTGCGTAAAAAGTTTAGGTGCAATAATCCTAGTTCAAACCAAATTTCCACCTGTCAAAATTAACTATGACAACATTCTTTTTCCTGACAATGCTTGTGGAAATATAATTCTAACTCGCGATTGGGATATTTTTTTTCTGGAGGAATGGTGGGATATCTGTAAATACCATTGCATGTCAGATTCCTCTGATTATCTGGAAGATTTTGCTGATCCAGAACCACCATTTAACCAATGTTGGAATTATTTAAAAAAAGAGAAAGAAGTGCAGGGACAAGGCTTGAAAGAACTCCCAGGATTATTTCTCGCAACCTTTTACGGTCCAGGGCCCTGTAACGATCCAACCTTTTTACACACGGATCAAAGCCCTGATACGGATGGGGGGGCACTATATCCAAACCCATGTGGGGAGTATTTTATGCTGGAAACGGCATTTTCAGAAAGTATTGCACGACTAATTGTAGTGAATGTGGCCGGAGAAATCATGTACTGCCCAATCGAAAAGAGCCTTCATAAGGTACGGGTAGATGCATCAGGATTGCAACCAGGAATGTATTTTGTGCTGGTTGCAGACGTACAGGGTAAATATTCCATACAAAAGGTGGTAAAAAATTGAGCCGCACCTCTAAATTTGTGCTTCTCCGTTAATTTTTTGGCTCTTCGTGACTTTACATGGGTGAATATTGAAAGTATTAACCAGTCACATCCATCATTCCCGATTTTTCATCTGGAATGTTAGATGCATACCGTGTTTACCCATGTATAGTCACGAAGAACCAAATTTTTGATGCCACCGGGCAAGTATTATCGCAAATGACACTTTCTGAGCCGGGAGAAGAGGTGTCTGTAACTGTTCAGGGGTATCCACCGGGACTGTATTATATAAGTCTTCAGACGATGGACCGGGTTTTAATTGGGAAGTTTTTCAAAAACTAAATTTGGTCAATCGGGTAGGGGAGTAAAAGCACCTGCGGGCGCAGGGCCGGGTGTGGAGCGGGAGGTTTGTGAAGGGCTGAAGCTGGCACCGGTGATAAGGAACCAGCTAAAAATCAGGCTGAATGGTGGTGTAAAAATCATGTTTTTCATTCGGTTTTAGATTTTCGGGGGACGGATGTTTAGAAAACAAGAGTGGTATTTTTTTGCCCATTTTTGGCAATCCCTCGTTTTATATGCAACAGACGGTGCTTTAATGGTGATCTTACCTGATAATTGGGCAAGGCGGAGTGCCCGAAAAAGTCAAAAACTGGCCTTCCGGAATCTATCAACTGCTGCTCTGGGCAGATCGAAAACCGCTTTGCAGCGGAAAACTGATGGTTCAACATTAAACACAACTAACCATGAGATATTTTCAACTTATACTCTTCGTCATGCTCTCCATTGCTGGTATCCGGGCCCAAAACACCGATTTTGCACCGGTTGGGGCAAAGTGGACATACAGCGAATTGAATTTTGCCCTTAAGGTGGTGCCGCATTATGTGGAAGCTGTGGAAAAAGAGTTTTATCAGGGAAAATGGTGTAGTAAATTACTTACGTCCTCCTTTGATATTATGCCATATCCAACCTATACTTACACACAAAACGATACGGTTTACTATTTCAGCCCTGGTACCAGCCAATTTGAAATGCTGTATGATTTTACGGCAGAAGTAGGGGATAGTTGGGTGGTTGGAGGACTGCCGAACGTCAATCCCGATAATCCGCTGCCTTATGACAGCGATACCATAACGGTAGACTCCATCAGCAGTTTGTTTATTGGCGGAGATACGCTGAAAGTCTGGCACATCCATAACACCATTTGGTATGGTTGGGGAAACCGCATCATTGAGAAGATTGGAAACGAAGCGCTTTTTATGCCTATACATGGATTCATTGAGGCATACGTATGGGGGCTCCGCTGTTTTGAAACCTCTGATCAGTTTTATCAATTCGTTCCTTACCCTTGCGACACGACGTATTCCACCATCAATGCCACACAAACCTTGTATGAAATCGGGCATTTGGTCATCTCCCCCAATCCCGCCAACGATCTCATCCAAATGCCCTGGGAAGGCCCCCTCGAATCCCTGCAAGTCTTCGATGCCACAGGACGGCAAATGACTTCGGGTAGGTTCCAACTTTTGGAGGGAAGGCTTGAAGTTCCTGTAGGGCATTTGCCCCCGGGTATGTATTTCCTTAGTCTGAAGGCAAGGGATCGGGTTTGGAGCGGCCGGTTTGTGAAGGGCTGAGCGGAATGTTCCATGTTCAACGCTAAATGTTTAATGTTAAATTTGAGGGGTAGTCTTGGAATGTTGATATTCCTGATGTATGTTTGTGTGCGTTTAGCTTTGAAATTTTTTTACTTGTATAGGAGGGCGCGCCAATTAACTGCTTTAATCTTTTAGAGGGCTTATTTTCAGGTATGGCGTAGGTAGGCAAAAAACGGTTTGTCTTAACAACGGATACCTAATCTTAACGTCCTCGCGATAATCACGCTAATCCAATATCTACTTGCAGCGTAATAATGAAAAGAATGGGTTGTGCCGGGTAACCGGTACGGCCAGCCACCCTATTTTTTTACCCTTAATTTTTTTCAACGATGAAAAACTGGTTAATTTCAACGCTTCAACGCTTTGTTCCAGGTATCTTGAAGTATTCCTTCTGATTCTTACCTTGACCTTTACTAATTCAGTTCAAGCGCAGCAGACCCTTTGCCAGCAACTTGGCGAAAATTTCGTGCCTAACATTACTATTGGTGTAGATGAATCTTCCGTTACCTCAACATCTAGTCTAATAGGCATAGCGGGCTGGATCAATCAAAAAGTACTTATTAATGGCACTTTGGTAGTCAATTCGAATTTCCTGATCTCAGGATGCAGTCTAAAGATGGGTAAAAATGCGGTCATTCGGATTGATCCAAACATTACTTTTCAGTCGGTATTATCCAAGTATTTTCGATGTGGCAACGATTTTTGGAAAGGTTTTGTCGTTTTAGGGGGGACTGCAGATTTCTGGTTCAACCATATCGAAGATGCGTCTATTGCTCTTGATATCAAGAGTTCTTCTGCTAGTTTGATAGTGGTAGGGAATAAAATAAATCGCAATAACAAAGGGCTTTGTTGCATGAATCTTGTTGGAAGCCAGATTTTCCCTATCCCGTTTAGGCCTCAAGCGACTTTCACAGATTTAGGAGCGGCTATTTGAATAAATTTATTCAGGACGGCAGCCTTAACTGC
>JBIKUE010000115.1:0-14233 GCA_044347755.1 Saprospiraceae bacterium | reverse complement strand
TATTGGAAATTCCATTGCCAGCACCGCCGGAGCCGCCATTACCATTGTTAGCAGAAATGGTACCTGCAAGGCAAACTAGAAGCGCGAAAATCAAAAAAGATTGCTTTTTCATGTTTTTAAAGTTTGCATGATTAACGGTGTGCCCTGCCCAATACATTACATTGGTTTAGGATATTAAGTAAATCATAACACTTTTTGAGGTGTCCCCCGGCTCCGTTACCATGCCAGGCTTCATACTAATGCCAGGCTAATCTGCGTTCTTTCCCAGGCAGTTCTTAATGGCAGATGCCTAATTTCGACATAAAATCATGTTACCATGCAAAACCGATTTCTTTTAGCCTTTTTCATTTTGTTCTTGCAGGGATTCGCTGTTTCTGCTCAGGTTTCCATTAAAGGTGGTGTCAATTTAGCCAGTATCGCAGAGGAAGCAGTGGAAGAGAGCTTTGCTGAGCAGTCCGGCAAATCGGTGGTTGGGTTCCAGGCCGGACTGACTTTTGATCTGGCTACAGAATCGGCTTTTTCGCTTCAGCCTGAAATCCTCTACATCCAAAAGGGTGGCATCGTGCGTTATGGCTTCAACGACAACAACAAGGTGGAAAGTCGTTATTACTACAACTATGTGGAAGTGCCGCTGCTGGCCAAGGTGAAGTTGTACAAGGCTGAACGAAACGCTGGAGTGTATCTGATAGCAGGCCCCTATGCGGGGTTGGCTGTGAGCGGGAAAGTCAAGAGCACTGTCACTATTTTGGGCTTTAGTACCACCTCGGAAGAGAAACTCAGTTTCAATAACGACGACCCGGACGATCGCAACCGCCGGCTTGACTGGGGCTTTTCTTTTGGAGGCGGACTGAAATTTGGACAGGCATACCTGGATCTGCGGTACAACCTTGGCATTAATAACCTGCTCGATCAGGATGCCGACAACCAAAACGACAACAAACCATACCGGCGAAATCGGGGGATCGGCCTGGCACTGGGATACAGTTTTTGATTTACGATTACATGATTGGCGATTTGTGACTTCTGAAATCCAATCGCAAATCGCAAATCATGTAATCGTCAATCGCAAATCACATCCGCTCCGGCCACCTTCCCGGTGTGCTTGGCGCGCCACTTTGCTCCAGTTGGCGGCCCAGGGCATCCAAATCCCGCGAAACAGCTTTGAGGGCATCCAGCAGCGGATTGAATTGCTTAACGGCTATCCGGTAACTTTCTTCATAAGTTTTAGTAGGTGCGCTGGTGGTGTTCCACATGCCGTATAGCAGCAAACCCACGCGGTCGTTGATGGAAGGTGGATTTTCAAACTCCCTGCGCGCACGCGTGCCATCGCCATAAAGTTGAGTGCTCAAAAGGTTGAGTTGTTTTTTGATCTCATAACCTTTTTTTAAGGCCTCCTGTGGCGCGGCTGGCATATCCAGCATGACTTGCTGGTATTGCTCTAATTGTGAACTCAGATCGCCATGGATCTGACTAATAGCGCTTACGGATTTGCGCAGTTTGGCCGCTTTTTTACAAAATTCCAGATAAGCATTCTGGTCGGTAGCAGCCAGGGTAGCATTATTCAGCGATTTGGCGTTAAGGTTTACCGGGCCTGCAATGGTGGTCAACTCTCCATCTTCAAATTTACTAAGGCTTACGGTATAGGTTCCCGGAATGGCCAGATGCCCTTTTTCTGAACCGCCAAACAACTGGTCAGGAGCAGGAGTGTATCTTCCATTTACGGGCGCCGGAGTATTATAGCGGAAATCCCAAACAATGCGTTTTAACCCACTGGAGGCATCAGTTTTCAGGTGTCTGACTACCTCGCCTGAAGCGTCACGAATGGTAAACAACATGTAAGGCTCCGGCTGTTCGTCTTCCTTGCGCAGCGCTTCCATGTCAGGGTAGTACACGGTTTCTTTCTTGTCTGTTTTTGATTTTTCCTCTTCCTGGCGTTTGGCTTTCAGGGTCTTAACGTCGTCTTTCACCCAATAGGTAATGACCGCGCCAACAGGTGGATTCGCTGCCGCATAATAACTGCTGCCCATGTGGCCTTTATCGCGCAAGCCCAACGGCATGTTGGGAATGAACATCCAGGAATCTTTTACGGGCAGGATTTCTGCTGCTTTATCGAGGGTGCCGGCTTTTACCTGCCGCAGTGGACTGTAATCATCCAGTACATAAAAGCCGCGGCCAAATGTACCCAGGACCAGATCGTTCTCGCGGCGCTGGATTTCTATGTCGCGTACGGCAATAGTGGGTAAGCCGGATTTCAGGGGCACCCAGTTTTCACCGGCATCTGGACTGAAATACACTCCGAATTCAGTTCCACAGAACAGCAGATTGCGATCAACATGATCTTCTGCCACGCTGTACACGCTTCCACGCTCTGGCAGGGTAGCGGCAATAGATTGCCAGGTTTTGCCGCCATCGGTGGTTTTGAGCAAATAGGGCTTGAAATCGCCATAACGGTGGTGGTTGAAACATACGTATGCCGTATTTTGATCAAATTGGGAAGCAATCACCTGGTGCACGTACGAGCGCTCAGGTACACCCGGGAGCTTGTCCATTTTTTCCCAGTTGGCGCCGCCATCGCGGGTGAGCCAAAGCAGGCCATCATCAGTGCCTACCCAGAGCAGATCCTGGTTCAGGCTGCTTTCGGCAATGCTGGTGGTTTGACCGAAAATATCGGTGGAGCCGTTTTTGGCAATGGCGTCCACGCTCCACACCTTGCCCATGATGGGCCATTTGTTGCGGTCTTCACCACGGGAGAGATCCTGGCTAATGGCGCGCCAGGAATTGCCCCGGTCGTCACTGCGGAACACCTTATTGGCCCCGATATAGATCCGGGTGGGCTGGTGACGGGAAATGGTAAGTGGCGCATCCCAGTTCCAGCGAAGGGCTGGTTCGTTTTCGCCTGCCTGAGGCTGAATGGGCAGGTACTCGCCGCTTTTACGGTCGAAACGCAGCAAGCCACCATACTGGCTCTGGGCATAAATGATGTCAGGATTGGTGGGGTCCACCTGGGTTTCAAAGCCATCGCCAATACTGGTAATATACCAGTCGGAGTTTGGGATGCCGTTGGCACTGGTGGTACGGCTTGGGCCGCCCAGACTCAGGTTATCCTGCGTGCCACCGTGGATGTGGTAGAACGGGAAACCGTTGTCGGTTGACACTTTATAGAACTGCGTAACTGGCAGGTTGTGCTTGAATTCCCAGGTTTTGCCATAATCCCAGGACTCATAAATACCGCCGTCGCAGCCCACGCGCAGGTGGTCGGTATTGGCCGGATTGATCCAGATGCAGTGGTTATCAATGTGTTTGTTCAGTTCGCCGAGATTGCGCACAGTTTTGCCGCCGTCGTCGCTCACCTTATAGTAAGTATCAGTGATAAAAATGCGGTTCGGATTACGCGGATCGCAGGTGAGTTCCTGGTAGTAGTTGCCACTGGTGTAGGTGTCGCTCATTTTGCTCCAGCTGGCGCCGCGATCGGTAGAGCGGTAAATGCCTCCTTTGCCGTCTTTGGCTTCCACCACGGCGTATACCCAATCAGGGTTCACTGGGGAGACATCAATGCCGATACGACCCAGCTCACCGCCGGGAAATCCTCCTTCGAGTTTAGTCCAGGTAGCGCCAGCATCGGTAGATTTGTACAGGGCTGATTCCGGACCTCCACCGATGTAGGTGAACACCTTGCGCTGGCGCTGGTGGAATGCGGCGTAAAGCACTTTGGGATTGCGGGGATCCATCACGAGATTGTTGCAGCCGGTGAAATCACTTACAGATTTCACGCAGCTCCAGGTTTCGCCGCCATCGGTGCTTTTGTACACACCGCGATCACCGCCATCGCTCCATACAGGTCCGTAAGCAGCCACATAAATCGTTTGTGGATTAGAAGGGTCGATCACCACATTGGCAATGTGTTCCGACTTTTTAAGGCCCATGTTTTTCCAGGACTTTCCGCCGTCGGTGCTTTTGTAGACGCCGTCGCCGTAGGCTACGGAGCGCTGGTTGTTGTTTTCGCCACTGCCTACCCAAACAACGTTGGGGTTGGTGGGATCAAGTACAACACAGCCGATGGAGTAGGAGCCCTGGCCGTCGAAAATGGGATGGTAAGTTGTGCCGGCGTTGACGGTTTTCCAAACACCACCGGAGGCGCTGGCCACGTAATATTCTGCAGGGTTGGCAGGGTTTACAGCAAAATCGCTGATTCGGCCAGAGGTTACTGCAGGCCCCACATTTCGGAATTTGAGTGCGGAATAAGTGGAAGATTGCAGCAGTGCCGGTTTTTCGGCTTTTTTGTCTTTAGAGTCTTCTTTTTTCTGCGCAAATAAGGCAGAAAACGAGAGGAGCAGGCAGAGGAGAATGGTTTGTTTCATGGACGATATTAACGATGGTACGATGGTACGATGGACGATGGTGCGATTAGTGTAAACACAAACGATGTATTTGGCCCCCTTCGCTGCGCTCAAGATGACAACTGTCGTTCATCGTCCCATTCACGGCAATGTTACCAAGAGGTAATCAAGGATTTTATGGTAATTCTACTAAAGTTGAGGTTTGGTTACTCGATGGCGCTTTTCACCAAGCAACCCATCCTTATTTTTACGTTCTTTGTTTGATAAATACTTATCATGAAACACCTGCTCCTTTCCCTTTTGCTGACATGCTGCGCCTGGTTTGACGCTCAGGCTCAAACCGATGACCGCGCCCTGATTGAAACCATGATCGAAGATTTATATTTCGAAGGTTGGATGACGGGCGATACCGCCAAGGTGGGTAGAGCTATGCATCCTACTTGTCACCTGAAATATTTTCGTGACAATACGTTCAATGATATTTCCCGGGCCGATTATTTATCGAAGTTTAAACCACGTGCTAAAGAAGCAGGTACGGAGGGACGTATTATTTCCCTGGATGTTACCGGCAATATTGCTTCTTCCAAGTGCGAACTGGAAACACCCAAAGCGATATTCACGGATTATTTTAACCTGATTAAAACCAATGAAGGTTGGTTTATTGTAGACAAGATATCTACGCGGGTAAATAAGTAGTGTTTATTAACTTTAGGCACAAAAATCTTCACCATGCCATCTCTGTTTGTTCTCCCGTTCCTGTTCCCTTTGTTTTTGGAGCCAACCATTCCGCCCGCTGATGTATTCAGCGAGTGTGGGCAACTGGTCGTTGTGGTAAGTCCTGCCGCTAACGGCAAAAACGCCAAACTTTGGAAATTTGAACGATCAGGCTCCAAATGGAAATCTGCCGGCCCGGCTCATCCGGTGAATCTCGGCAGGAAAGGTCTTGCCTGGGGTAGGGGTCTGCATAGTGCTAAACCCGGAGAACAAAAGAAAGAAGGCGACTTAAAATCGCCAGCTGGGATTTTCAGGTTTGGTGCGGCATTCGGGTATGCTGAAAAGTCGGAACTGCCTTTGAAAATGGAATACCGCCATTTGTCGGAAGCAGATATTTGTGTGGAAGACCCCAAATCTCAGTATTATAATCAGATCGTAGATGGCGCTAAACTCAAAACCGATTGGATTGCCCGGGAATCCATGCTTCGAACCGATAGTCAATATAAATGGGGAATTGTGGTAAAGCAAAATTTCCCGCCTGAACCAGAGGGCGGATCTTGTATCTTCTTTCACCTGTGGCGTAAAAAAGGTTCTGGAACGCTGGGGTGTACTGCGATGGCCGAGCATAATATGCTGGCGCTCATGAAATGGCTGGATCCGGCTAAAAAGCCCCTGTTGATGCAAATGACGAACAAGGATTATGAAGGGTATAGAAGGAAAGTTGGATTGCCACCGCTGAGGTGAACGCGGGTTTGGAACGCGGATTTTTTTTGGAACGCGGATGACGCGGGTGACGCGGATTTTTTTTGGAACGCGGATGACGCAGGTGACGCGGATTTTTTTTGGAACGCGGATGACGCGGGTGACGCGGATTTTTTTTGGAACGCGGATGACGCTGGTGACGCGGATTTTTTTTGGAACGCGGATGAAGCAGGAGACGCGGATTTTTTTTGGAACGCGGATGACGCTGGTGACGCAGATTTTTTTTGGAACGCGGATGACGCTGGTGACGCGGATTTTTTTTGGAACGCGGATGACGCTGGTGACGCAGATTTTTTTTTGGAACGCGGATGACGCGGGTGACGCGGATTTTTTTGGAACGCGGATGACGCTGGTGACGCGGATTTTTTTTTGGAACGCGGATGACGCTGGTGACGCGGATTTTTTTTTGAACGCGGATGACGCGGATTTTTTAGCTGCCTTCGGCAGCAGCGGGGGAGTATCTGGCTTTTTCGAATATTTTTCGTTTGAACTCAGGTGTCTTACCAAAGTTCAATAATAGACCCACTTCCATTTCGGAGCATTTAAGGTAATTGATAAGTTGAAACTCATGTGCCTGGGTTAGAGATTCGGCAGCTTTAACTTCTATTATTATGGTGGATTCTGCTACTATATCGCTGATATATTCGCCTACAATTACTCCCCTGAAACGAACAAGTATTTTACGGTGTGCTTCCACTTTAATACCCTCCTGGTGGAGCGCATAGAATAATGCATTTTGGTATACCTTTTCGAGGAATCCATATCCCAACTCATTATAAACCTGATAAAAGACCTGGATAATGCGGCTGGTTAATTCTGCGTTTTTCATTGGAATTTTGGTTAATCATTGTCTGCATACGAAGTTAAACCCCTCAAAGCACAATTCCAACACCAACCTAAAAAATGCTGCCGAAGGCAGCTGAAAAATCCGCGTCATCCGCGTCATCCGCGTTCCAAAAAAAATCCGCGTTCCAACCCGCGTTCCAAAAAATCCGCGTTCCAACCCGCGTTCCAAAAAACCCGCGTTCAACAAAAAAAAATACCTTTGCGCCCTCCAATACAACTCGTTCCAATGAGTAAGAAAAAAACACTGAAAGAAGAGGCGCTGTTCTATCATGCAAAAGGGCGCCCCGGAAAAATTGAAGTAATCCCGTCCAAAGAAACGGCTACCCAGCGAGACCTAACACTTGCCTATTCTCCAGGCGTAGCAGAACCATGTCTGGCTATAGCAGCCAATCCGGAGGATGTATACAAATATACTGCTAAAGGCAACCTGGTGGCTGTTATCTCTAACGGCACAGCCGTACTGGGTTTAGGCGATATTGGCCCGGCAGCCGGCAAACCGGTGATGGAAGGAAAGGGGTTGCTGTTCAAAATTTATGCAGATATCGACGTGTTTGACCTGGAGCTTGATACCAAAAACGTAGACGAGTTCATACGTACAGTTAAAATACTGGAACCAACTTTCGGCGGGGTAAATCTGGAGGATATTTCGGCGCCGGAATGCTTCGAAATTGAGGAGCGACTCAAAGCAGAATTGAATATCCCGGTCATGCATGACGACCAGCACGGCACGGCCATCATTAGTTCCGCCGCTTTGCTCAATGCTTTAGAACTGGTGAATAAAGATATTTCCAAAGTGAAAATTGTGGTGAATGGCGCAGGGGCTTCTGCTATTTCCTGCACCAAACTATACCATAGCCTGGGCGCTCAAAAAAAGAACATTTTCATGTTCGATTCCAAAGGATTGTTGCATCCTAGTCGGACAAACCTCGACGGTAAAAAGTCGGAATTTGCCAACGGGAGCGCACCGGCATCACTTTCCCTGGCAGATGCCATGAAAGGTGCTGATGTGTTTGTGGGGCTCTCTAAAGGCAATATTTTGAGCCAGGAAATGGTAAGGGGTATGGCGCCGGATTGTATTGTTTTTGCCATGGCCAATCCAACGCCGGAGATCGCCTATGAAGATGCTATTGCTGCGCGGGAGGATATCATATTTGCTACAGGGCGTAGTGATTATCCCAACCAGGTAAACAATGTATTGGGCTTTCCTTACATTTTTCGGGGCGCTTTGGATGTTCGTTCCAAAGTGATCAATGAAGAAATGAAACTGGCGGCAGTGCGCGCCCTGGCCGATCTGGCTAAAAAACCAGTGCCGGACATCGTGAATATGGCCTATGGTAAAGACAACATGGTGTTTGGTCGGGATTACATTATTCCCAAGCCTGTTGATCCGCGTTTGCTGACTACTGTGGCGCCTGCCGTGGCGCGTGCAGCCATGGATTCCGGGGTGGCCAAATTCCCGATCAAAAACTGGGAAACTTATGAAAATCAACTCTCCAAACGCCTCGGACTCGATAACACCCTTACCCGTGGTATTCTGAATAAAGCCAAGCAAAACCCAAAACGGATCGTATTGGCTGATGCCGAAAATCTGGCAGTGCTCAAAGCTGCGCAACTGGCGCAGGAAGAAAAAATTGCCAAGCCAATCCTGCTGGGTAATGTGAAAAAAATCAAACACCTCATCCAGGAGAATCATCTGGATCTGGCGCACGTGGAGATCATTGATCCTATGATGCCGCATACCGAGCAAGACTTTGCCCGATTGGAGCGATTTGGCGATTTACTGTTTGAAAAACGCAAACGCAAGGGTTTCAATCGTACGGAAGCACGCGAAATTGTACGCCGCCGCAACTACTTTGGTTCCATGATGGTGGAAACCGGGGAAGCTGATGGGATGATTGGTGGTATGACCCGCAATTATCCGGATACCATTCGTCCGGCCCTGCAAGCCATTGGCCGGCAGGAAGGAGTGAAAAAAGTATGCGGGATGTATATCCTGATGAGCCGGTTCGGTCCCTTATTTTTGGCAGATACTACGGTAAACTTTAACCCAACGGCGGAAGAAATTGTGGAAATTGCCGAACTGGTAGCTCGGGAGGTTGAAAAATTCAACATCAAACCGCGTATCGCGATGCTTTCTTACTCCAATTTCGGTAGCGCCAATGGTGAGGACGCCAACAAAATGCGCGAGGCAGTCACCATGCTCAAAGCCAAGCATCCCAATATGGTAGTGGATGGTGAAATGCAAGCGCACCTGCCATTTGATAATGCGCTACTCAGAGAAAATCACCCCTTCTGCGATCTGGTAGATGGCAGTCCCAATATTCTTATCTTCCCCAATCTTTCCGCCTCCAACATTGCCTACAACTTGGTAAAAGAAGTGGCCAATATTGAGAAAATCGGCCCGGTATTACTCGGACTCAAAAAACCGGTGCACCTCGTTCAATTAGGTAGTACCACCCGCGAACTGGTGAATATGATCGCCATTGCGGTTGTGGATGCACAAAGGTGATGCAGAACAGTAAGGTAATGAATTGAATGGTTTTGCGTTTCCATACAAATTCATGTGTGGTATGCCAAGGTTAAGCTTATGGTTGTTCACCGCTTTTTGGGCATGCACTTCGCATGAGCCCCACAAGACTATACCAATACAACCGCTCATTCATTTCTATTGTCAAAATGTTCAGGATTTAACGCCTGATAGTAAAGGGAAAATATGGGTGTTGAAGGCCGATGCTGAAACAAGGGTCCAACAACATAAAGACAGTATTCTGTGCATTACCCTGAGTATGAATAAGGCAGATACTGTTTTTCCAACAGCTGTTTTTCAACTCAAAAACCTTCGTTATTTGTCGCTACCCATGAGTGGTTTCAGAACCATTCCTCCAGGTATTGCTCAATTAACTCAATTGGAATCTTTAGACATAAATTACGGTGCACTGCAAAGGTTGCCGGATGATTTTTGTGGACTTCTATCACTAAAAAGTGCCAATTTTTTGCATTCAAACCTGCAAGAGCTCCCATATTGCATAGGTCAGTTAAAGCGCCTGGAAAGTTTGCATTTGGGCTTTACCCGAATCCACCAGTTGCCTGAAGGTATTCGGGAGATAACCGGCCTAAAATCCCTGCTCATCCAAAACACGCCGGATAATCCGCACCTAACTCCTGAGGCGGCAAGGCAAATAGCCGAATGGTTGCCCGATTGTGAGATCTATTACAAGATGGTGTCTGACCAGTAATGGATGCCTTCTACGGCAAATAAAATACCTCCTTCAAAGGCACACTCACGGGCGATTGATCCGGGTTGGTAGCCATAATATCCGCCATGTAGGCCCACCAGCGCTGCATCACGGGGTGTTTGGGTAATTCATCGAGGTTTGTCGGATCTTGTATTTGCAACACCCCAAACAAAGCCAGGGTTTCTTCATCCAGGAAAATAGAATAGTCGCTTATCCCGGTTTCCCGCAACAGTTGAGCCAGTTCGGGCCAGATTTCATCGTGCCGGCGTTTGTATTCTTCGGTTTGGCCGGGGTGTAACTGCATTTTAAAGGCGATACGAGGCATGGGAGTGTGAGTGTTTAGGTGTTTGAGTTGGCGTTCGGCTGGGTTGCTTGGAGGGTGTATTTCCCGCAGATTCTCGCAGATGGACCGCAGATTTCGCAGAGGCGTTCGGCTGAATTGCTCACGTGATATTACTGCCGCAGGCAGTATGAAAAATCCGCGTCATCTGCGTCATCCGCGTTCCAATTCCAATCTGCGTTCCGATTCCAATCCGCGTTCCCCGCGGTCTACAACGTGGAACGGAACGAATACTTCCCGGAAACCAGATCAGCCCTGGAATGAGCCACTCGGATTTCATAGGCGGTTTGCAGCACATTTTGGCGTTCAGACTGCAATTGCCATCCGAACCTGGGTTGGTTGGCATCCAAACCGATGGGGCTATTCAGGTTTTCAACCCGTGTGTGGGCTACCTGCACCTGCGCGCGCAGGCAATTTCATCCGAAAAGCAATAGAAAAAGGAAAAACCGAGCCATGGCTTTGCGTTTTGTTGCGGAAGCCAAGGTAAAGATATTTTATGGACGATAAATGAGGAACGATGATGGTCATAACTCATCACTCATCATCATGATCCGGTCTTACACGTGGAGGCGCCCACTAAGGCATAAAGTGGACAAAAACTAATCACGCTGGTCAGGGTAAAGATGGCTGCTACAACCAACGCAACAATACCGATGGTGCCCGTGAGGGTGCCAGTGAAATACAAAATCGCTGCAGCCGCTGCAACGATGAGACGGATGGTACGGTCGGCAGAGCCCATATTCTTAGTCATGGCTGAAAATGTTTAATTGGTGGAAAAAAGTTGGATCATCCATACAATGAGCGCGATCAGGCCGCTGCACAGCAGGCAAACGATGAGGAGTTTCAACCATTTTGGCAAGTGCTTCATTGCGCTTTTGTATGTTGTGATACAAAGGTGTGAGCAAGTGGCACCAGGACTATGTGATGTAGTTCACACAAGCGAAAAAATTTCTATCACACCCCGGGCATGGCGGAGGAAGCCTTTGGTTTCAAATTGTTTGATGAGGCGGGAAATGATCTCGCGGGAGGCGTTGAGGTCGTCGGCTATTTGTTGCTGAGAGATATGAAGTTTCGTAGTGTTCAGGGCTGCGGCTTTTTCCAATAAATAGTGTTTGAGCCGCTGATCGAGTTGTTGGAACACCACACTTTCCAGGGTATGCAACAGTTCATCGTAACGGAATCCAAAACTTTCAAACGCAAAACGTTGCCAGGCAGGGAATTTTCGGGTGGCTTCATGAATGAGCTGTGCCGGAAGTAAAAAGATTCGACTGGGTTCCTGGGTAACCGCATTGATACGGCTGGATTCACCTTTGTAGCAGGCGCTAAGGGTCATGGCACAGGTTTCACCCGGACGAATGTAATAGAGGAAAATTTCGCGCCCTTCGGCATCTTCCCTGGACACTTTTACCGAACCGCTCAATACTAACGGGATGAAGCGCACGACGCCATCTACATGCATGAGTTTGGCTCCGGCATCAAAGGTTTTTTCCACGCCTTCCGCAGCCAGCCAGGTAATCAGGTCGGTTTGATCAAAGGCTGGGAAAGATTGACGCAGTGTTTGCGGGAGGGTTTCTGGTATGGACATTTTACTGAAATTTGGATTAAAGTTCCGTTAATCTGATATTTATTTCAGTAAATAACCAACTATATTGCACCTGAATCCGTTTCGATTTTATTTGTAAACACTTTAACTACCTACTTACCATGTTTAGAACACTTTTTCTGACGGGGTTCTTTTGCCTCGCTGTTGCCTTTGCGCAGGCACAAACTTTTCCTTACCAGTTTTCTTACACCAACGAGCCCTACACAGAACTTACCAATGCCACGGTATTGAATAACATTGTGGTTTGGGGCGATGAAGCTACTGTGCCCATTGGGTTTACTTTTTTGTTCGACAACTTGCCACAAACCGAAATGTTCGTACTGGGATATTCCGGCGCTATTTTACCGGTTGGGCAATACGAAAATGGCGATACACTGGATGCTATTTTTGGATATGCGGCACTTCCTGGTCTTTCGCCTCTAAGCAACCCCACAGTGCAATACAAAACGGAAGGCTCTGCCCCGAACAGGATATTTAAACTTGAAATGGCCAAGGTAGGGTTCGAAGATGTTCAGGGCGAGGTCTCTTTCCAGATTTGGCTCTATGAAACCACAAATGCCATCCAAATTCGACTGGGAGATCAGGTTATTCCCGATCCGGTTGATACTTATTTTAACGGTAAATCTCCTCTCATTGGGTATATGTTGAATTATCATTACTTTGACGATGATGAGGCTATTTTCCCGCAGGCCCAGTTTGTTACGGGCACACCACAAGCGCCTCAGGACAGTGTGATTACGGACGATATCTATAACGAAGTGCTTTTTGACGGGCCGCAATACGGCATGTCTGGCATTCCGCTCAATAATTCAGTATTCACCTTTACACCCGGCACAGTTTCCACAAATCAGCCCGGATTGGCGCTGATGCAACTGTTCCCCAATCCGGTAGTGGATTATGTGCAATTGATCGGACTGGACCGCAGTCAGGCGGCGCAGGTGCAATTGCTGGATGCTCAGGGTAAGCTCCTGCGTCAACTCGAACTTTCGGCGGGAGAGACCACCCTGCGTATGCCTGGCGATATTGCTCCGGGCACCTATATGATCCGGTATTTCAGTGACGGGCAACAGGCAGTTACCCGTTTCGTGAAAGGTTAATTTTTGCGTGTAGGAGCGTTTATTTACTACTGAGGCGGGGAGGCGCAGAGAGAGACTCTTCGTGCCTCTCCGCCTCAGCGGTAAACAAACGCTGTAAAAAAGTCCATCATAACCTTAAATAACACCACCTGTTATCCACAACTAATCTGGAACTTTGCGGCACCTGTTCAACCAGGATCATCACGCGGTGATGATCAAAAAGGAACAACCCTGGTACCATGTTACAAAAAGGCTCAAAATCTTACAGCATTTTCAACCTCAAATGCCCGCGTTGTCACGAAGGCGAGATGTTTGAAACCGGCAGCTGGTCGTTCAAAAAATCGTTCGACATGTATCAACGCTGCTCTAAGTGTAACCTCAACTACTTTCCAGAGCCGGGTTATTATTATGGCTCCATGTTCATTTCCTATATCTGGCTGGCCTGGGTAAGTTTGTTATCGGTGATGTTCTTCCACTGGTACCTCAAGTTGAACGAACTCCTGGCTTACGCGCTGTTGATTCTGGTGGTGGCTATTAATTTCGTGTATATTTTCCGTATCTCCCGACTGATGTGGATCAACTTGCATGTCAAATACGATCCACACGCAATTGAAAAACATCAGATGTCTACTACTGCCAAGTAATGTTCAGGGCTCGGCGCTGTGTATGGATTTGGTGTATAGCACTGGTTTTGCCTGTTGCGGCCAGTGCGCAAGTTCAGGCACGCCATCAGTCACTTCTTTGGACCCGATATTATCTTCGCTGGGAGTTAAAGTCTGCCTGGGTGTTTCACCTGGAAGCAGACCAACGGGTATTCCTTCAGCCTTCCTTCGGGAATCACCAGTTTATTAGTCACCTGCATATCCACCGTGTGCTGCCCCGAAATTGGGAGCTATGGGCTGGATTGTCTTTTTCGCAGGTGTATGCTCAGCATCCGAATACGGAAGGAATAGCTACATCTGAACCAAGGATTTGGCAAGCCGTATCTTTTCGTCATGCTGTTTTCCAGCACCGGCTGCGTTTGGAAGAGCGCTTTTTTCAAAAAAAAGATAATGAAGGGTTCAGATTTGCCTTTCGGGTGCGCTACGCACTTTCAGCGCAAATAAAAATTCGCGGACCACTTTCCCTGAAGTTGGGAGATGAGGTTATGGTTCAACGAGGGGAGGGTATTCAAAAATGGTTTGATCAAAACAGGATATGGGGAGGATTGGAATACACTGGCCGGCAGGGTCGATGGGCTATGGAGTTGTTGTATCTCTGGCTGTTGCAACAAAATGCTGCCGGAGATACACAATATGATCGGGATGTTTTGCGGCTCA